>JAISTE010000126.1 GCA_031272825.1 Propionibacteriaceae bacterium
TCTCATCCTGATGCCGAAGACCGTGGCGGCACCTAGCAAGATGATGCCCATCGCTACGCCGATGGCTCCCAGCAGATCCGAGCCGGTGTAGGGCAGGGAGCCAGAGTTGGCGGTTGCGCTCGGCGAAGGCGTCGCCGTTGTCGTGCTGGTGATGGCCGGGTCTTTCACCACTACCGGCTTCTCCACGCCCGGTACCACGACGCTGACTTCCTGATCGCCCGAGTTGGAAACCACGCCCGGCACGTTCTGGCCAGCGCTCGGTGACTCCGGTTCAGTGCTTGAATCGTCCCCGCCGGTGCTCGGCCTGGCTGGTACCAGCGAGTAGGTGACGGTCGTCGTCCTGGATGCTGGATCGTTGACGACTTCTGCCACATATCCCTCGACGTCCTGGGCGCTGACCTCCCAATCGATCGGCTCATCGCTGGTCGGGTTCTCCTTTCGCAGCGATTCGGCTTCGCCGACCGTGGAGGGCAGGGACTGCCACAGGTACGACCACTGCTGTTCGGCGTCGACAGAAGCCGCTGCGTCTAGCGCCTCCCAGGCTCCGCCGGAGCCCAGCGTCAGCACTACCGAGGAGGGACGGATGCCGGATGCGTCGGAATCGTCGTCCCAGATCACTTTGGCACTCCACTCCTCGTCGCCGCCGCGGGCTTCGGGGGTCACGATCTCCTCGTTGTACCAAAGCCGGTACTGCACGGGTTCTTCGGCGCTGATCTCGACCGTCTCAACCGTGGTATTGAGCCGATGCCCGGCCACGGTCGCGGTCTCGGTCAGCGTATATGTACCAAACGGCAGGGAGCTGAACACTGCCAGGCCGGAGGCGTCGGTGGTAAGCGTGCGGGTCTTATCTGCTCCCGCAAGCTCGAACGTAACTCCTGGCAGCGGGTCGCCGCCCGAGGACAGCTTGGTCACGACGAGCTGACCGGAGGTGGGCTCCCCCTCAATGGCCAGGCGCACCACGCCGTCCCAGCCGGACTGTTTGGTGTAATCCGTCACAGTAAAGCTCTGGGCCGTCTTGTTCAGCTTGAACCCGCTCGGGGCCTTGGTCTCCTTCACCGTGTAGCTCTCGGTTGCGGAGAGCTTGAGCGTGGAGGTGTCGAGCAGGCCCAGGGCGTCGGTCTTCCCGGTGAAGGTTCCCGATGCAGAGGACACCTGAACCGTCGCCCCGGCGATGCCGCGCTGCAGCAGCTTCTCGCCGCCGACGTCGACCAGCCGCAGGGCCGCGTTGGAGCGCACGGCAAGCTCGATCTGTCCGTTGTCGGCGTCCTCGGGCAGGCCGAGGTAGGCGCGGGTTTGGGCGGTGGATTGCGATACCCACTGGTACTTGTAGACGTCCAGCGCGCTCGTCGGGTTCACCACGGTTCTGACGCCGTACTGTGACTCGTTCAAGCCGTTCCCCGCCGAGTTGTAGTTGAACGGGAAGGTGTAGGTGCCCGTGAGGTAGTGCCCGTTCGGTGCGGCCTTCTCCACGATCGTCAGGTTTACGGTGGCGTTCGTCCTCAGCGCTGCCGGATCCTTGCCCAGCAGTTCGGCGAGAGTGTCGAGGGTAAAGAGCAGCTGGCCGTTGGAATCGGTGGTGAACGTCCGGCCTGAGAGCATCTCCGGGCTGCTCGTTCCCTGCAGATACACGTAGCCGTACGGCACATAGTACGTAACCCCAGCCAGCGGCGTCCCGTTCTGGTCGACGGTGTTGATCAAGAGGTACGGATCGTTCGATTCGGCGTTGTCGCCGATTACGAGATCGCCGGTGATTACCTTTTGCCCGTCGAGTCTCAGGCTCCCGTCGGCGTTTACCTGGAGCAGGTACGAGTTGGCGTAGCAGGTGCTGTAGCAGTGTTCCGTACCGCGCCCTATCCAGCCGGACTGCACGTCTTCGACCAAGAGATAGCTCTTGCCCGCGTCTAGGCCGCTGAAGCTCAGAGTTCCTTTCGCATCCGTCACAGCTGTATCAACCAGCTCGTTCGCGTAGTACAAGGAGAACTCGGTTCCGGCTAAACGCTCGCCCATGGCGGCATCGAGCTCGGTGTTGGCCAGTGCCTTGTATGCGGAGTCTCGAAGGCCGATGTTCACCAAGGTGACTTGGGACGTCGGGTTGGCGATGTTGCCCAGATCGACCGTCTCGTCGGCCTTAGCAAGCGTTACCTTGCGCACGGTCTTGTCGGTCTCAAGATGCCCTGGGGCTGCGGTTTCGACCAGGTTGTATTCCCCAAGCGGGACGGTGAACTCGGCCTTGCCGTCGGAGTTGGTGATCCGACGCAGCTCCACACCATCGCCCGCGAGGGTGAAGGTGGCCCCGGGTAGGGCATCCCCGTAGGCGTCGACCTTGCGCAAGACGACGGTGCCGGTGGTCGCCGGTTCGGGTTTGACCGGGCTCTTGGCGTCGATAAGTGTTCCGGCGTCTTGGAAGCCATCGGCAAGCTGCCCGCGGGTGACGTTTAGTTCGTCGGCGGTTACCTCGTAACCTTCGGGAGCGGACAGCTCCGAAATCGAGTACTCAGCGACGGGCGCAGTAAAGGTCGCCAAGCCGTCGGCCTTGGTGATGGCTGTGGCCACCACGGAACCGGCCTTCTTGAGCTGGAGCAGCGCCCCGGCGAGCGGCTTTCCATCCTCGCTTTCCTTGTGGGCGACGACGGTCGCCGTCGGGCCGGTGATCTCGGTATAGACCTTGTTGCCCTCAAACAGGCCCGATTCCAGCGAGGATGTCCAGGAGGCCGAGTTCCAAGCGCGGGCCTCATCGAGTAGGCCGCCGGGGTTGGCAGGGGCCTTGAGCTTGAAGTTCACGTAGACGCTCTGGCCGGAGGCGAGCTGCACGAACGGCATGGCGGCCACCTTGATGGCCTTCACAGTGGTCAGGTCGGCTGGCTTTTCGGTGCTCCACTTGGATGCGTCGAGCAAGTCGGTGCGCGAGTTGGAGATGTCCGTGGCGTAGTAGACCGTGTATCCGGGTTCGGATACGGTGACGTCGGAATCCAGCGTCATCGCGTATTCGGAGCCGCGCGACATGGTCGAGCCTGCCGGGCCGGTGAGGTCGAGTAAGGTGTCGCCGACTTGCGGGAACACGTCGTAGAAGACGATGTCGGATCGGCTTCCCTCGTCGGTGTTTATCGCCCGCAACTGGTAGTCGACGTCCTGCCCGCCCCTGACCGTCGAACCGACGGAGGAGTAGGGGGCATCACCCGAGCGGGCGGCCTTCACCACCTGGAATCCCTTCGAGATGATCGCCTGCGACTGCACCGAGCCGTGGGCCAGCGGGCGTCCGGCAAGCACGTTCGGGTTCTCGTAGGTGTTCAGCAGCCGGAAGGAGGAATCGGCGTAGACGTCGTCGGTGACCAGCTGGTTCACCGAGTCGGTCAGCGTATATCCGAGCTTGGCGCGGACGGTGGCCACGTTGAACTTGTACTCCCCGGTACCGCTCAGCGAAAGCTGGTCGGCGCTGAAGACGACGGCCGTGCGCCCCGATCCCCCGTAGTTATCGACCAGGGTGTAGCTGGCGTTCGGCGAGTTCAGGAACTGCTTAGAGGGCGTGACGGACACAACCTCGACGTCGGGAGAGAGCAATTCCACCATGGTGAAGGCGTTCGGGTTGGCGCCGAGCGCGCGCTCGCCGGTGGCGTACAGCCGGTAGTCGACGAGACCGCCGCTTGTGAACGGCGAGGTTTGCACGGTTGCGGTCTCCTCGGCCCCCATCGTGTTATCGACGGCCTTGAGCGTGTAGCAGCCGGTGGATACGGGATTCAACACCCCGTACTGTGAGGTGAAAGAAGCCTGCGCGGTATTGCAGACCTGATCGCTCTCCCCTAGCTTCACGGAATCCGGATCCCGGAACTTGGCATAGACGGTTGCCTTGTTGTCGCCGCTGAGCTCGCCGTCGAAGGAAATGACGAACGAGGTGAGCTGTTCGGCGATGGCCTTGGAGAAGGTGTAGCTGGGCTCGGTGACGGTTTCGTCGAGGATCTTGTCAGACCCGGCGTAGCCCTTGAGCTTCCAATCGGCACCGGCGGGCACGGAGATCTTGGCGTATTCCATGCGCGCATCCAGCCCGGAATCCGTGACAGTAACGTCGGATACCGGCTTGTCGGAGGCCGTTAGGTCGATAGACCAGGAGCGCTCGGCGGCCAGGTCTTCGGCGTCGTCGTAGATGTAAGTGCCGTCGGCGAGCTTGGTAAACGACACGGACAGCGCGGATTCGGTGCTGTGCTTGAAGCGGTTGGTATCCGAAACGGTGAACGACTCGGGGTCGATCTGCGGGGCTTGCTGTTCCCAACCGGCGGTTTGGATGACCAGCTTCGCGGTGTTGGCGATCTGCTGATCCGTTGCCGCGTTCGGGAAGGTGAGCTTGAGTTCGGGCAGCGTCGGATAGGTTGTGCCGGAGCTCACCACCTCGTAGGAGACGGTGTTGGTTTCGGCATCGAGTACCCAGCCGGGATTGGCCTCTTTGGAGAAGGACGCGCGCTGCGTGACGCCCTCGCGGTCGGTGTAGAGCGGCAGCTCGTTGCTCACTGTGAAGGAGGAACCCTGGCGCTTTAGCTCGGTCAGCTTGTAGCTGATGGTGACGTCCTTGGCCGAGAGCACATAGCTAGAGCCCGGGTTGACAAGGCCAAGCTCGGTGTTGAGGTTCTGGCCGTGGAGGCCGTTGATGTAGCTGGTCAGTACCGGCTGAGTGTTCTCGGTGCCGGTGAGCACCGCTCCGTCGACAGCGGTGGCCAGCAGCGAAGTGCCGTCCTGGATGAAGGCTGTGACGTTCTCGCTGTGGCCCCACGGCGTGCGGTATGCGGCCCACTTTTGCGTGAACTGGAAGGCGAACTGTGTGCTCGCAGGGATCTGCGCGAGGGTTATCTTCAGGTAGCCGTCGGATTGCTTCCAGCTGGTGATGAAGCTGCTGTCGGAAACCGCGGTGACCTGCGCGTTGGCGTAGAGCGGAACGTAGATCACGGTTCCGGCGTTCAGCTCCTCGCTAGTTTGGAGCGCGACTTCGAGCGGCATGTCGGCACCGATTTGGTATTCGCTGTTGCCGCCCTGGTGGCCGCTTCCGCCCAGGTTGTCGACGTGCAGCGAGATGGCGTCCTGTTTGGTTGGAGTCTCGGCCGAGTACTTGAACGTGACCTCGGTGCCGCGCAGGGCCGTCGGAGTGACGGCTTTAGTCGCGTCGTCGTCGAGGGTATAGCCGATGACGGTCGGGGCCTTGACCTGGATTTCCTTACCAATTTCGGTAGCGAGCGCGACTACCTGGCGCTTGAGGACGTTGCCTTGGGCGTCCTTGGCGATGGCCGTGGCCTGGATCTTGTTCACGTACAGGTAGGAGTTGCTATTGCCCGATTCGGATTTTGCGTCCGAGGTGAACTTGTTCGAGCCGGTGTAGGCGAACACCGAATGCTCAACCCTAGAAGTGGGAGCGGCCAAGCTGCTGTCGAGATCGCCGGTGAAGACGGTCGCCGCAAGCGCTGAGATGGTATCGGGCAGGTACACGATGCCGTTATCGGGCACCGTGAACGCATATGCGCCGATAGTTTCAAGCTTGGTTCCGGACAGATCGAGGACGTCGCCCAGCGGCAGTGCGCGGAAGGCGCGGGTGCCGATCGTCTTCAGGCTCTTGAGCGCTGACCAGTCGGGAGCGCCGCCGGTGTAGAAGGTGAACGCCTGCGCGCCGATGGATTGCAGGTTGACGGCCTTGGAGAAATCCATCTGGCCGGCGAAATAGGTGAAGGCCAGAGAGTCGATGCGTTCGACCGTCGACGGGATGACGATGGTCGGGTTTCCCGCGTTTTCCCCGGTGTAGTTGCGGAACGCTCCGGAGCCGATCACCTTGAGCTTGGGGTACTGGGTGAAGTCGAAGACGGTCTTGCCGTTGTACAAGGGGAACACATAGTTGATGGATTCGTCCGCCTCGGTTCCGATGTATTCGAGGTTGGGCATATCGGTGATGTCGATTTCCGCTTCTGGATTGACCACCGATGCTCTAATCTCACCGAAAGAGCCAAAGGCACCTGCCGGCAGTCCGGTCATCTTCTGCAGACCGTGGAAATCCAGCTTCGTTCCGCGGAAGGACGAAAAGGCGTTTACTCCGATGGATGTGAGGTTTGGAGAATGGGAGAAGTCGAGCTCCTGTCCTGATCCCACGTAAATTCTGAACGCCCGCGCGCCGATCGTCTCGACGGTCTCGGGCAAGATCACATCGTCCGGGTTAGCGGCAGCGAAGGCATCCTCGGGTATGTCCTTGATCTTGGTCTTGGACAGGTCGAGGACGTAATCGCTCGACGGCTTCCAGTACTGGAAGGTCGAGCCGATCTCCTCCAGGGAGGTCAGCGTGGTGAAGTCGATAGCCGAGCCGGTGTAGGTCTGTTTCCCCACGGCCATTATGTTCATCTTCAGCACGCGCAGCTGGCTCATGCCGTCGATCTTGATGGAGTTTCCGACGAAGTTATGGAAGGCACCTGCGCGCACTTCTTCGATCTTGGATCCGGGGTAGTTGAGCACGAGATCGGTGCCGGTTCCCGCGTACTTGTAGAACGCCTGTTCGCCGATGATCTTCAAGCCGGTGAGCGGCGAAAGGTCGAGGCCCGTGCCGTTGTAGTAGTCGAAGGCCCACTTCTTGATCTCCACTACCCCGTCGGTTTTCGCCGAGAAGGTAAGGGAGCTGAAGGATTTTGAGGCCGTCTCCAGCGAGGTTCCGCCGGTAACCGATGCGGTGCCGATGACCGTCAGCTTCTGCCCGGTGTACGGGTTGATGCCGGGGATGACGACGGCGGTGTTGGTCTTGAGTTTTTCGGTACCTGTTGCGCTCAAGCCGACCAAAGTGGTTCCGTCGTAGGCGAAGTCCTTGTAGAGCCAGCCGTTGCCGACCTCGAAATCTTCCATGGACTTGCCGACGGTGATGGCGCGCTCGGCGGTGGCAGTATTGCCGTTGGTGTCCGTAACCGAATAGGTGACGGTGAACATGCCGTCGGAATCAGTGGGCACGGTTTCAGGGGTAACGGAGATTTCGCTCAGCTCGTTTCCGGCGACGTCTTTAGCGCCGACGCCCTCAAGCAGCTTTTCCTTGGTGATGTCGCCCGAGCCTTGCTGGGCTTGCAGGGGAACGAGCCCGGTGAAGGTCGGCGGGGTGTTGACGTCGGCGTATTCGAAGGTGATTGTGGTTTCCTTCTTCAGCGTCAGGGTGACGTGCCCGTCGGAAACCTGGCCGCCTGAGGCTTTCTGGAAGACGTACCCGTCGATTTGCGGGATTTCCACCCGGTATTCGTTACCGACGTAGAGCAGTTTGGAGGTCGAATCCACCTGAGCGTCGACGTCCGTGGCCAGTTCCAGCGACGATCTCACGGATTCGCCGTTGGCCTCGTATTTGACGGTTAGCGTCGCCGGATCCTTGATCTCGCCGAAGGCCCCGTCGATGGAATAGGTCTTGGCCGCGTCGCCGCTAACGACCACGTAACGGCCGTTGTTGGCGAACACCCGGTCTCCGTAAGAGGTGACGGAATCGGGGATGGCGACCTCAGAGAAGTTGTTGAGCTCGAAGGCTGAATCGCCGATGGTTGTGAGGGTGCTTGGAAGCGTGACGTCGCTGAGGCGGTTGTTCATGAACGCACCGGCACCGATCGAGCTGACGTCGCCCAGGGAAAGCTCAGACAGGGCGTTGTCGCGGAAGGCATATGAGCCAACCTCGAAAACGCTGCCGGGGATGATGAGCTGGTTGAGCTTGTTATATGCGAAAGCTGAGGAACCGATCTCGGTTAGGGAATCGGGCAGTGAAACAGATGTGAGCGAGTTCTCGGCGAAGGCGTTCTTGCCGATCTCGGACACGGTATCCGGGATGGTGACGGAGGTGAGGCCCTTCTTACGGAAGGCGTACTGTCCGATGGCCTTGACCTCGACGTCGTCGATCTGGTCGGGAATGGCCGGGGAGGTATCCGAGCCTAGGTACTCCTCGATGGTGCCGGTACCCGCGTCGAACAGATAGTCGGAGGATGACGCGTGGGAGATGCCGCCGGAGCTGAAGTAGTTCAGCCCGGTGAGGGCGATGAGGAAGGCCAACGAGATGGCCACGGTTTTGCTCTTGAAGTTGCGCAGGAGGTGTTTCACAGGAATCTCAACCTTTGTTCACAGGGAAATATTCCACGGAGTAGCCAGAGCAGTAGATGCTCTAGGGGTAGTGGAAGCGGTTTTGCCAGAATTGAGGGGTCGACCCGCGCCGTAGTTGGGCGCGGGCCGACGCTGCCCCGAGATCCCACTGGCGGGGCGTCGGCTCCATTTCGGGAGGGGTCGACGGGGGCGGATGCCGATCGCTGGTTTCTACAGTCGCCGCGGGTTCACCGTCGACGGACATTCTTGCTGCCCCGGGTTCTCCGGAACCGCGTTGCTGCCGCAGCTGGGTTCATCCACGCTGGGCGCATCTGTGCGGGACGCGCTTTAAGGTGCGCCCAACACAAACCAGATCAGCTGGAGATTGAGTTGTAGAGGGTACTTGGGGCGGGTGCGTCACATTTTCGACGCGACGGTGTAGACCGCTGAGGCCGACGGGCGTCGGGCGCTCCTGACATCGGAGCGGTAGCGGGGCCGGGTAAAGCGCCGCCATTTGCGGTTCTTGAAAAACTTGAACATTTTTATCTCTTTTCGTTGGGCCGGTTGTGCGGTTCTAGGGGTGCCGGGCAGGGCGGTGGTCTGACGCCCTGCCCGGCTGACGTTTAGCGGCTATCGGCGGAGGGCTCATCCACCGGGACGTCAGCGGCGTGGACGCTGGCCGGGATCGGTGAGACGCTGCGGCTTTCGATGGAGGGCCACTCGCGTGAGGTCGTCCCAACGTCGGAGCTGAGCGCAGCGGCGATGGACACGGGGACTGCCAGACCTGCCAGCGCGATCAAGGAGCCGACGCCTAGCAGTACATACTTGAGCTTCTTCACAGAAGTTCCTTTCATTTGTGGTTGGTTTCATTAGGCCCAACCCCTTGGGTATCCGATCCATTCCCAGAGCTTCGGCGGTGATGAGATTTCTCATTGAGGCGGGGGTCACCACCCGTCATTCTGCTTTCTTGGTTCACGGTGAAAACCGCGCAGGATGACGAACCGAGGTGACGTCCGTCATCCATATTTGGTTGCACCTCAGGTGACATCTGCCCGATTTGGGCGTAGGTTGGCAAGTACAGCGATGTAGCTGCGGGTGGCGTCCCAAATCTGCTTCGCAAGGACAAGGAGTTGAGCATGGACAGACCCGGCGAGGGCTTGCGTGTGGCACTTTTCGCCACCTGTATTAACGACGTGATGTTTCCCGACACCTGCAAGGCGACAGTCAAAGTACTGGAACGCCTGGGGTGCGAGGTGGACTTCCCGATGGCCCAGACCTGCTGCGGCCAGATGTTCACCAACACCGGCTACTACAAGGAGGGCCTGGCGACGGTGAAGACCTACCTGGAGGCCTTCGAGGGCTACGACTACGTAGTGGCCCCCTCGGCCTCGTGCGTCGGCTCGGTGCGGCACCAGCACCCGATGCTCGCCAGGTGGGCCAAAGACGTCGAGCTGGAGAAACGCGCGGAGGCGATTGCCGCCAAATCCTTCGACTTGACCGAGTTCATCGTGAACGTTCTTCATACGACGGACGTGGGCGCGTTCTTCCCCCACAAGGTCACCTACCACACCACCTGCCACTCGATCCGCGTGGAGAAGGTCGGCGACGCCCCCTTCCAGCTGCTGGCCAAGGTAAAGGGCATGACGTTCGTGCCGCTGCCCAATGACGAATTCGGGTTGAACACGGCGAACGAGTGCTGCGGCTTCGGCGGCACGTTCTCGCTGAAGAACCCCGACGTTTCCGTCGCTATGGCCACCGAGAAGGTGCGCAACATTTTGGACACGGAGGTTGAGTACGTCGTCGCCGGGGATAACTCCTGCCTGATGAACATCGGCGGGATTCTTCGCCGCGGCAAGGCGCCGATCAAACCGCTGCACATCGCCGAGCTGCTGGCCCAAACCGAGGAGGAGGCAAAATGAGCGAGCTTTCCGCACCGCTGGATGACCACACCGCCGAGATCGGCGAGACGATCGTCCATCTGGATCACAAGCGTCTCACCCCGGCTCCTCCCGCCGGCGCGCTGGAGGATATGCCGGTTTTCAAGGTGAATGCCCGCCGTGAGCTCGGTAACGTGGTGATGCGCAAGAACCTGCGTTTTGCCACCCACACCATCCGCCAGAAGCGCTATACCCGCATCGACGAGGTGGGCGAGAGCCGCTGGCAGCAGCTGCGCACCGCCGCCGAGCAGATCAAGAACCGGGTGGGCCGCCACCTGGACACCTACCTCGAAGACGTGGAGAAGAAGTTCACCGAGAAGGGCGTCACCGTGCACTGGGCGCGCGACGCTGCCGAGGCGAACCAAATCATCGTCTCCTTAGTCAAGGCCAAAGGCGTGCACGAGGTCGTAAAGATCAAGTCGATGGTCACCCAGGAGATCGACATGAACGAGGCCCTGGAGGCCGCCGACATCGCCGCCTGGGAGACCGACCTGGCCGAGATCATCGTGCAGCTGGGCCACGACCGTCCCTCCCACATCCTGGTTCCGGCGATCCACCGCAACCGCGAGGAAGTGCGCGAGATCTTCTTGAAGGAGATGAAGCTCTACGGCAAGCCCGCGCCCGAGGATCTTTCGAACGATCCGCCCGCGCTGGCCGACGCCTCCCGCCAGCACCTGCGCGAGAAATTCCTGCGCGCCGAGGTGGGGATTTCGGGCGGAAACTTCATCGTTGCCGAAACGGGATCCCTTGTCATCGTCGAATCCGAGGGTAACGGACGCATGTGCCTGACCTTGCCGAAGACGCTGATCTCGGTCGTCGGCATTGAGAAGATCGTGCCGACCTTCCAAGACCTGGAGGTGTTCTTGCAATTGCTCCCGCGTTCATCGACGGCCGAGCGCATGAACCCCTACACCTCGCTGTGGTCGGGCATCACCGAGGGCGACGGACCGCAGGAGATGCACCTAGTACTGGTCGACAACGGCCGCACGAAGGTACTCGCCGATCCGCTGGGGCGCGAGGCGCTGCGCTGCATCCGCTGCTCGGCCTGCCTGAACATCTGCCCGGTGTACGAGCGGGTTTCGGGCCACGCGTACGGCTCGGTATACCCCGGCCCTATCGGCATCGCTTTGACGCCGCAGCTTCGCGGCATCGACCATCCCATCGATAAGTCGCTGCCGTTCGCCTGCTCGCTTTGCTTCGCCTGCGCCGACGCCTGCCCCGTGAAGATCCCGCTGCCCGACATCATCGTCGCGCAAAGGCATCGGGTGGCCGAGAAGAAGCAGGCCTCAAAGCGTCCGCACATCGAAACCACGGCCGTCGCCGCGATGAACTGGTTCTGGAAGGACGCCAAACACTGGGAGCTCGCCCTCAAGGCCGGAAGCCTGGGCGGCAAGGCGATGGACGCCATCAAGATGCGCAAGATCGGGCCGCTGCCCTACCCAATGTCCACATGGACGAACGCGCGCGACGTACCCGCGCCGCCGACGCAATCGTTCAGAGACTGGTGGCGACAAGAAAGGGGCGAGCAGTGAGCACCGCCAAAGACGTAATCATGGCCAGAATCAAGTCTTCGCTGGCCGACGTGCCGGACATTGCTATGGAAGAGGACACGCCCATCGACTACACCTACGGGGAAGTCCTGCCAATGGACGACGTCCTGGGCACCTTCGAGGAGGCTTTGATCGATTACAAGGCCGCCGTCACGCGCGTCAAGAGCGCCGACGTGCCCAAGGCCATCGCCAAGTTCTTGAAGGACAAGGGCGCGAAGTCGGTTGTCATCCCGGTCGGGCTGGAGCAATCCTGGATCGACGGCATGGGCAAGTTTTCTGTGCGCAAGGACGATCCACAGCTGACCAACTACGAGCTCAACGACACCGACGCCGTAGTGACGGCCGCGCGCGTGGCTATCGCATCCACCGGCTCGATCGTGCTCGACCACGCGCCCGACCAAGGCCGTCGGGCGCTGACGCTGGTTCCCGACATCCACGTGTGCGTGGTGGCCGCAGACCAGGTGGTCTCCGACGTCCCCGAATCGGTAACCCGCCTGCGCGATTCGGTGCTGGCCGGCCTGCCGCTGACCTTCATCTCGGGTGGCTCAGCAACCTCCGACATTGAGCTGAACCGCGTAGAAGGGGTACACGGCCCGCGCAAACTGTGCGTGGTGATCGCTGAGTAGGGTTTTCGAAGGAAGCCCCTGGCTGGCACAAGCTGCCCGGGTAGACTCTGGCCATGACACTTGCTCAGATCATGCCGATGGTTGAAGCCCTCGATCCTGACGAGATTCGGGAGCTGAACGAGGTAACCACGCGTCTTGTGAAGGAACAAGAAGAGTACGACGAGGAAGTCTTCCAGTTGTTGGAGGAACGCTACGCGCGTTGGCAAGCCGAGGGAGAACCTACCGTCCACTTAGACGACGAATTTTTCAGGCAGCGCAAACTGCGGGCAGCCCAGAAGCTCAGGGAAGTTGGAAGAGATGACTTGGCAGCTGATCTCGAGTCCAGACTTTGATCGGCTGGCGGATGCCGCCCGCGACTGGTATGCAGAAGTAGCGCCCGAACAGGTCGCATTCTTTGAGTCTGATCTCGAACAGGCCGCAAAAGCCATTCTCGACGACCCCTTTCTGCATAGAGTCAGAAGAGGGAATTGGCGAGCTGTGAAGGTGGGGAAATTTCCTTACCTCATGTGGTATCAGGTTCTCGCGGCGCGAAACAGCGTGTTCGTCCTCGGTATCTACCACCAACACCGAAACCCAGACATCATCGCCAAACGCACCCACACCGACTAACACCCAGTGAAACGAAGCCCCCGCGCGTCACGGTAAACTACCCCGGTGACTGAAATCCCGGAGAAACCTAAGCTGGAAGGCTTGGAAGCTAAGTGGCGTGAGATTTGGAAGGCCGAGGGGACGTATGAGTTCCACAGGCCCAAGACCCGCGAAGAGGTGTTCAGCGTAGACACCCCGCCCCCTACAGTTTCCGGTTCGCTGCACGTCGGCCACGTTTTTTCATATACCCACACCGACGTCGTCGCCCGCTACCAGCGGATGCGCGGCAAGCAGGTGTTCTATCCGATGGGCTGGGACGACAACGGCCTGCCGACCGAGCGCCGGGTGCAGAACTTCTACGGGGTGCGCTGCGTCCCCTCCCTGCCTTACGATCCCGATTTCGTTCCCCCGGCTAAGCCCGATCCGAAGAAGCAGGTGCCGATCTCGCGGCGCAATTTCGTCGAGCTGTGCCTGAAGCTGACGGCCGTCGACGAGCAGGTGTTCGAAGATCTGTGGCGCACGCTCGGCCTGTCGGTCGACTGGCGGGCCCTCTATACGACGATCTCCCCCGACGTCCAGCGCATCGCCCAGCTCGCGTTCTTGCGTAACTTCGGGCGCGAGGAGGCCTACCTCTCCGAAGCCCCGACGGTGTGGGACGTCACGTTCCAAACCGCCGTCGCCCAGGCGGAGATCGAGGCCCGCGAGTATCCGGGCCACTACTACCGCGTCGCATTCCACCGCGTATTCGACACCGAGCACGATCCGGCTGCCGAGGATGCGAACGTCTGGATTGAGACGACCCGCCCCGAGCTGCTCCCGGCGGTGTGCGCCCTCATCGCTCACCCCGACGACAAGCGCTATCAGCACCTGTTCGGCACCAAGGTGACCTCCCCGCTGTTCGGCGTCGAGATTCCGGTGCTGCCCCACCCGGCTGCCGAGCCGGACAAGGGCGCGGGTATCGCCATGTGCTGTACCTTCGGCGATCTGACCGACGTCCAGTGGTGGCGCGAACTGCAGCTGCCCACCCGCGTGGTGCTTCAGCGCAATGGCCGGATGCTCACCGAGGCCCCCGAGTGGCTTTCGATCAAGGAGCCCTACGAGCAGCTGGCGGGCAAGACCACGTTCTCGGCTCGCGAGGCCATCAAGAACATGCTGATCGAGAGCGGAGACCTGGAAGGCGAGCCGCGCCCGACCATGCGCATGGCGAACTTCTACGAAAAGGGCGACAAGCCGCTTGAGATCGTCTCCACCCGCCAGTGGTACATCCGCAACGGCGGCCGCGACGAGGAGCTGCGCAGCGAGCTGCTGGCCCGCGGCGAGGAGCTGGCCTGGGTTCCCGAGCACATGCGCCACCGCTACCTCAACTGGGTTCAGGGCTTGAACGGCGACTGGCTGATCTCCCGCCAGCGTTTCTTCGGCGTCCCCTTCCCCGTCTGGTATCCGCTCGACGCCGAAGGCCAGGCCGATTACAACCATCCGATCATCCCCGAGGAGGCGGCGCTTCCCGTCGATCCGGCCTCTCAACCCGCCCCGGGATATACCGAGGATCAGCGCGACCAGCCGGGCGGATTCACCGGTGACCCGGACGTGATGGACACCTGGGCGACGTCCTCCCTCACCCCGCAGATCGTCTGCGGCTGGGAGACCGACCCCGAGCTGTTCTCCCTGACCTTCCCGATGGATTTCGCCCCGGAGGCCCACGACATCATCCGCACCTGGGTGTTCTCGCGCATCGTTCGTGCCCACCTGGAGAATCACTCGCTGCCGTGGAAGCGCGCGGCGATCTCCGGCTTCGTCGTCGATCCCGACCGCAAGAAGATGTCGAAGTCGAAGGGCAACGTGATTGTGCCGTCGGACATCTTGGAGCGCTTCGGCTCCGACGCGGTGCGCTGGCGTTCGGCGATGGCCCGCCCGGGTGCCGATTCGCCGTTCGACGAAACCCAGATGAAGGTTGGCCGGCGTCTGGCGATGAAGATCCTCAACGCCTCCAAGTTCGTCCTCGGTTTTGAGGGGACGCCGGGGGCTGAGGCCGTCACCGAGCCGCTGGACAAGGCCATGTGCGCGGCGCTCGCCTCCGTGGTCTCTGCGGCGACCGACGCGCTGGATCGCTTCGAATACACCGACGCCCTAGAGGGGGTCGAGCACTTCTTCTGGTCTTTCTGCGACGACTACCTGGAGGCCGTCAAGGAGCGCGCCCACGGGGCTCAGGGCGAAGCCAAGCAGGTTTCCGCGGTGGCGGCTCTGCGCTTGGCCCTTTCCGTGATGCTGCGTCTATTTGCGCCGTACATGCCGTTCGTCACCGAAGAGGTGTGGAGCTGGTGGCAGGAGGGTTCGATCCACCTGTCGTCTTGGCCGACCGTCGAGGAGCTGCCCGCCGGCGGCGACCCGGTGCTGCTCGACCACCTGGCTGCCGCCCTGCAAGGTGTGCGCGGGGCCAAGTCCGAGGCCAAAGTCTCGATGAAGACCCCGGTGGTGAAGGCCGTGATCTCGGGCGATTCCGACGCTCTGGACGTCTTGAAGCTCGCCGAGGCCGATCTCAAGGCCGTCGGCTGGATCGATGCCATCGATTGGGTTCCGGCGTCCGGCCCGGTCA
>JAISTE010000147.1 GCA_031272825.1 Propionibacteriaceae bacterium
CCGGCGGCACTCGTCCTTGGGATACCAGACACCAGCCGAATACGCTGCTAACCTCAAACCCAAGAAATAGAAACCCGACAACTCTCAAACCAGCTGGACCGAATCACGGGGTCATCTCACCAACACCGACACCCTAGATTGCGAAGAGCCGCAGTACTCCACTACTTCCGACATAAGCCCTTGGTACTCCCATAGGATGAAAACCAGTACCGAACCCCTAGCTGAGCCAGCACCCGCTCCGGCTCTCGGAAACATCCCAAGATTCATGCCTTGGCACCGATACCTCCGCCAGAGCCGCCTACGAGCCCTTACGCCATGACCTGCCTGGTGTCCGGGTTGATTGGCCTTGGCATCGCGCTGGGCTTGCCGTTTAGGAACGAATCTACTGCCGACGCACACGAGCGGCCCTCGGCGATGGCCCAGACGATCAGGGACTGGCCGCGCCCGGCGTCGCCGCACGCGAAGATGCCCGGGTGCGAGGTCTCGAAGTCTGGGGAACGCCAGATGTTGCCGCGCGGATCTAGCTCCAGACCCAGCTCGTCTAGCAGACCGGCCTTCTGCGGGCCGGTAAAGCCCATGGCCAGCAGCACCAGCTGCGCCGGGATCAAACGCTCGGTTCCCTCGACCGGCGTGAGTTTGCCGTCGACAAATTTGACGTCTGAAACGCGTAGCCCGGAGACGTTTCCGGCGGCGTCGCCCAGGAACTGCGAGGTGGAGACCGAATAGATGCGCTCCCCGCCTTCTTCGTGGGCCGAGGCCACCCGGTAGATGTTCGGGTATGTCGGCCACGGCTGATTCGCGGGACGCTCCAACGGCGGCTTGGGCATGATCTCTAGCTGAACCACCGAGCGGGCGCCCTGCCGAAGCGCGGTACCCAGGCAGTCCGCACCCGTGTCGCCGCCGCCGATGATCACGACGTCCTTGCCCTCGGCCGTGATCTGCCCGTCGATCTCCTGGCCGAGCGCCGCGCGGTTGGCCTGCGGCAGGTATTCCATCGCCTGATGGATTCCCCCCAATTCCCTTCCGGGAACCGGCAAATCGCGCGGGGTCGTCGAACCGACGGCCAAGACCACCACGTCGAAACGCTCGATCAATTGCTCGCCGGTAATGTCGACGCCAATTTCCGTATTAGTCTTGAAAACCGTGCCTTCGAGCTTCATTTGGCGAATGCGCCGATCCAAAACTTCCTTTTCCATTTTGAATTCGGGAATGCCGTAACGAAGCAAACCGCCGGGTTTATCCGCCCTTTCATAAACGACGACCGTGTGCCCGGCCCGCGTCAATTGCTGAGCTGCCGCAAGCCCGGAGGGGCCCGAACCCACTACCGCGATCGTGTAGGCGCTCTGCCAGGTCGGGGTCAGCGGAATCACGCGCCGATCCGACCAGGCGCGGTCGGCGATGGCGACTTCGATGTTCTTGATCGTCACCGGATCGCGATTGATGCCCTCCACGCAGCCGTACTCGCACGGGGCCGGGCAGAGCCGCCCGGTGATCTCGGGGAAATTGTTGGTGGAGAACAAGCGCTCGGTGGCACCGCGCCAGTCGTCGCGCCACACGAGGTCGTTGAACTCGGGGATCAGGTTGCCCAGTGGGCAAGAGAAGTGGCAGAACGGGGTGCCGCAGTCCATGCAGCGCCCGGCCTGTTTGGAGATGATCGGCAAGACGGCCTGCCCGGGGGTTCCGGCGTAGACCTCTTTCCAGTCCTGTACCCGCTCGGCTACGGGCCGCCGGATGGCGACGTCGCGTTCGGTGGTCAGGAATCCTCTCGGGTCAGCCATGTGCAACCTCCATCATCAGCTTGGTGATCTCCTCATCGCTCAGCCCCTCGGCCTCGCCCTTGGCCTTGGCCTCCAGTACCCGGGCGTAGTCGCGCGGCATGAGCTTGGTGAAGCGCCCGCGAATGGCCTCGGTATCGAGACCGAGCAGCTCCTCGGCCACCTCGGATTCGGTCTCGTCGCGGTGCTTGGCCAGCAGCTCCAGCACTTCGGAGAGGTCGTCTTCGTTCAGCGGTATCGCGTCGACCATGTCGGTGTTCAGCCGCTTGAGGTCGATGTCGAGGATATAGGCGACGCCCCCGGACATGCCCGCGGCGACGTTGCGCCCCGTCTCTCCCAGAACCATCACCGTGCCGCCGGTCATGTATTCGAGCGCGTGGTCTCCCACACCCTCGACCACGGCCGTCGCACCGGAGTTACGCACCGCGAAACGCTCCCCCGCCTGGCCGCGGATGAACATCTCGCCGCCGGTAGCCCCATAGCCAATCACGTTACCGGCGATGATGTTGTCCTGGGCTGAGAACTGGGCGTGTTCGTCGGGGCGCAGAATCAGGCGTCCGCCCGAAAGCCCCTTGCCGAAGTAGTCGTTGGTGTCACCGAACAGCCGCAGCGTGATACCGGCGGGCAGGAACGCACCGAAGGACTGGCCGCCGGTGCCGTGCATGGTGACGACCATCGAATCGGCGGGCAGCCCCTCCGGCACCGCCTTGGTGATCTCGTACCCGGCCAGCGTGCCGACCGTGCGATCAACATTTCGTACCGAAAGCTCGGCGTGGACGGGCGCGTCCTCGGAAAGCGCCTTCTTCGCCAAGGCGATCAGCTCGTCGTTCAGCGCCGACTTCAACTCGTGGTCTTGGCCGACGGACTGGTACGGCGTGTCCCCCGGCTCGCTCTCGACCTGCTCCAGGATCGGGGAGAGGTCGAGCCCGTGGGCCTTCCAGTGATCCAGCGCCTGGCGCGCCTTGATGACCTCCACGTGGCCCACCGCCTCTTGGATAGAGCGGAAACCGAGCGAGGCCAAAATCTCGCGCACCTGCTGGGCGATGAACTGGAAGAAGTTCACCAGGTAGTCGGCATTGCCCGCGTACTTGGCCCGCAGCTCGGGGTTCTGGGTGGCGACGCCCACCGGGCAGGTGTCCTTATGGCACACGCGCATCATCACACAGCCGGAGACGACCAGCGGCGCGGTGGCAAAGCCAAACTCCTCAGCCCCCAGCAGCGCGGCGATCACGACGTCGCGGCCAGTCTTGAGCTGGCCGTCGCACTGAACGACGATGCGGTCGCGCAAGCCGTTCAACACCAGCGTTTGCTGGGTTTCGGCCAGGCCCAGCTCCCAAGGCCCGCCCGCGTGTTTGATCGAGTTCAGCGGGGCCGCGCCGGTTCCGCCGTCGTGGCCGGAGATGAGCACGACGTCCGCCTTGGCCTTGGAGACGCCCGCGGCGATGGTGCCGACGCCCACCTCGGATACAAGTTTGACGTGCACCCTAGCTTCGGGGTTGGCGCACTTCAGATCGTGGATCAGCTGCTTGAGATCCTCAATCGAGTAGATGTCGTGGTGCGGCGGCGGCGAAATCAGGCCGACGCCCGGGGTCGAGTGCCGCGTTTTGGCCACCCACGGCCAAACCTTGGGCCCGGGCAGCTGCCCGCCCTCGCCGGGCTTGGCACCCTGGGCCATCTTGATCTGGATGTCATCGGCGTTCACCAGGTATTCGCTGGTCACACCGAAACGGCCCGAGGCTACCTGCTTGATCGCCGAGCGCCGCTTGGGATCGTGCAGCCGCTCCGGATCTTCGCCGCCCTCGCCGGTGTTGGACTTGCCGCCCAGCCGGTTCATGGCGATGGCCAGCGTCTCGTGCGCCTCCTTGGAGATCGAGCCGTAGGACATTGCGCCGGTTGCGAAGCGCTTGACGATTTCCTCGACCGGCTCCACCTCTTCGACCGGAATCGGATCGTAGGGCGAGTCGAATTCAAACAACCCGCGCAGCGTCATCAGCTGCTTGGATTGGTCGTCGACCAGGTCGGTGTACTTCTTGAAGATCTCGTACTTTCCGGTGCGCGTGGCCTCTTGCAGCCTAAAGATCGTCTCGGGCGCAAACAGGTGCGGCACGGTGTCGCGCCGCCACTTGTAGTCGCCGCCGGCGGTGAGCGGGCGGTACGGGGCGCGGACGCCCTCAATCGGGTAGGCCCGGTCGTGGCGCTTCTTCACCTCGGCGGCGATCTCGTCCAGCCCGATGCCCTCAATGCGGGAGGTGGTGCCGGTGAAATAGGTTTCCACAAGCTCGGACGACAGGCCGATGGCCTCGAAAATCATCGCACCCGTATACGACGACACCGTAGAGACACCCATCTTGGACAGAATCTTCAGCACACCCTTGCCGAGCGCCTTGCGCACGTTGGCGACGGCCTCCTCCGGGTCGACGTTCACGATCCATTCGCGCCTGGCCAGGTCTTCGGCAGATTCAAAGCACAGGTACGGGTTGACGGCCGCAGCACCGTAGCCGAGCAGCAACGCCACGTGATGCACCTCGCGCACATCGCCCGCCTCGACGATGATCGAGACCATCGTACGAGTCTTGCGGCGGATCAGGTGATGGTGGATTGCCGAGGTGAGCAGCAGCGACGGAATCGGGGCGAGGTCGAGGTTCGACTGCCGATCGCTCAGCACGAGCGTGCGGGCCCCGTTCTCGATGGCGACGTCGACCTCATCGCACAGCTCGTCGAGCTTGGCCTTGAGGGCCTCGCCGCCGCCGTCGACCGGGTAGAGGCCGCGCACGATGTGCACGTCGTAGTCGGGCATCGAGCCGTCGCGGTTGATGCGCACGATCTTGGCCAGCTGATCCGAGGTCAGCACCGGGTAGTCGATGACTACGTTGTGGCACGAATCCGGCCCCGGTTCAAGCAGGTTGCGCTCGGAGCCGAGGATGGACTTCATGGAGGTGACCAGTTCCTCGCGGATAGCGTCCAGCGGCGGGTTGGTCACCTGGGCGAAAAGCTGGGTGAAATAGTCGAACAACAAGCGCGGACGCTGCGTGAACGCGGCCAGCGGCTGGTCGTTGCCCATCGAGCCAATCGGCTCGGCTCCGTTGTTGGCCATGGGCGCAACCAGCACCTGGAGCTCTTCTTGTGTGTAGCCGAACACCTGTTGGCGGCGGTTCACGGAGGCCGGCGAGTGTACGACGTGCTGGCGCTCGGGCAGCTCGTCCAAGAACACGCGGCCTTCCTTCAGCCACTCCCCGTACGGGTGCTCGGCGGCAAGCTGGGCCTTGATCTCGTCGTCGTCGATCAGACGGTGCTGTTCCAGATCGACGAGCAACATCCGGCCTGGCTTCATCCTGCCCTTTTGGACGATCTTGGCCGGGTCGATGTCCAACACCCCAGCCTCGGACGCGAAGACGACCAGGCCGTCGTCCGTCACCCAGTAGCGGCCCGGGCGCAGGCCGTTGCGGTCCAGCACCGCGCCGATCAGCGTTCCGTCGGTGAAGTTGACCGAGGCCGGGCCGTCCCACGGCTCCATCATGGCCGAGTGGAAGCGGTAGAAGTCCCTGCGGGCCTCATCCATCTCCTTGTTGTGATCCCAGGCTTCCGGGATCATCATCAGCACCGCGTGCGGCAGCGAGTAGCCACCCAGGTGCAGCAGCTCCAGCACCTCGTCAAACGAGGCCGAGTCGGAGCCGCCCTCGGTACAGATCGGGAAGATACGCGAAATGTCTCCCGGGATCAGGTCGGTGGCGAGCTGGGATTCGCGGGCGCGCATCCAGTTGCGGTTGCCCTTGACCGTATTGATCTCGCCATTGTGGGCGATCATCCGGTAGGGGTGGGACAGCGCCCAGGAGGGGAAGGTGTTGGTAGAAAAACGCGAGTGGAACAGGGCCATCGCCGATTCCAGACGCTCGTCCGTCAGATCCGTGTAGACCTCGGAGAGCTGGGCGGTGGTCAGCATTCCCTTGTAGACCGTGGTTCTGGCCGAGAGCGAGGAGAAGTAGACGTTCGCCTCGTTGCGTGCGCGGTTGCGCAGCGGATAGACCTTGCGATCCAGATCGATGCCGCCGGAACGCTCAGCATCGGCCACGAAGAGCTGCTCGAACCACGGCATCGCGTTCAGGGAAATCGGCGAGAGGGTGTCGGTGACGGTGGGGACGATGCGCCAGCCCAGCACCGAGAGTCCTTCCTCGGTGGCGATGTATTCGATCGTGCGCTTGGCGGTGGCGCGCTCGACGTTGTCCACCGGCAGGAATGCCATGCCCATGGCGTAGTGGCCGGGCTCGGGAAGCTCAAAATCGACGGATTCGCGCAGAAAGCGATCGGGGACTTGGAGCAAGATGCCGGCACCATCACCAGCGCGCGGATCGCGGCCGGTCGCGCCGCGGTGTTCGAGGTTCGCAAGCGCCGTCAGGCCCTTTGCGACGATGTCGTGGCTTGGGACTCCGGAAAGCTGGGCCACGAAGCCGACGCCGCAGGCGTCGTGTTCGTAGGCCGGATCATATAAACCTTTTTTGCCAGGGGATGCCAAGGTGTCCAACTCCGATCGCTCATTGCCGCACGGGCACGGTTCGGCAATCCTATCGGACGTCCACACTGTGAAACCCGATCGTCACAATTTGGGACGGAACGGGTGTGACTAGGGGTTTTGCTCGGCCTCGTCATCTGGCTTGCTCACTTCGTCATTCTGCGCGTCAGTCGCAGACCGCGGCGAGACGGAGTCCCCGCTGCCGTCGACACTCTTGCGCTCAACCACTAACTCGCGCCCGGGGCGGAACTTCACCAACACGAGGAACAACGCCACGCCGGCCAAGCAGATCAACATGGCCACGGCCTCGTTGAAGCGGATGGGCCCAAAGAAATCGTAGGAATAGTCGAGCCGAATGGACTCGGTGAAGATGCGGCCAAAGCCGTACAGGGCCATGTACAGCGCGAAGACCTTGCCGTGGCCAAGCTTGAAGCGCTTGTCGGTCAGTATTAGAGCGACGGCCACGAACACGTTCCACAAGGATTCATACAAGAACGTGGGCTGGAAAGTCGCGTACTGGGTGTATCCCGCAGCCCGGTGTGCAGGGTCGATTTCAAGACCCCAGGGCAGGTCGGTGGGCTGGCCGTAGAGCTCTTGGTTGAACCAGTTTCCGAACCGTCCGAGCGCTTGCCCGACGGCGATTCCCGGTGCCAGGGCGTCGGCAAAGGCGGGGAATGCCGCCCCGGTGATGCGCGTGCCGATGAACGCACCCAACGCGCCGCCCAGCAGCGAGCCGAAGATCGCGATGCCGCCCTCCCAGATGAAGAACACACTCCACGGGTTGATACCAGGGCCGAAGTAGTCGCCCAAGTGGGTGAGCACGTGATAGACGCGCGCCCCGACGATGCCAAAGGGGATTGCCCAGATGACGATCGTCTCGAACGTCTCCGAGCGCCCGCCCCGGCGCTCCCAGCGCCGCACGCCGATCCACCAGGCCGCGATGATCCCTGCGATCAGGCACAGGGCGTAGTAGCGGATGGTGATCGGCCCGATGGAGAACCCGGAATACGGCGGGCTCGGGATGAACTGAGGTAGCACGGGCCACAGTCTACGACGGATGCCTAAACTGGCCGACCGGCTCGGGTAGCATTGCGGCTGGAGAAGGAGCTAGAAGTGAGTGACGTCCAAGAGCCTGCCACGCCAACCCCGGCCGAGCCCAGCGCCGGTTCCCGCGCCTGGATGCAGCGCTGGCGGCGCATAACCCAGCCCACTCCCCCCGACCCGGCGGGCAAGACGCCCTCCCCCAAGCACAAGGGCACGCTCACCGACCGCTCCCCCTTCGAGATCGGGTTTTTTGGCGCGTTCGGCGTAGTTATCGCTACGACGCTCTGGGCAGCGATCGGGTCAGTCAAAGACATCATCGTGCTGATCTTGCTGTCGCTGTGCATCGCGCTGGGGCTGAACCGGGCCGTCGAATTCTTGCGTAAGCGAGGAGTTCGCCGCGGGGTTTCGGTGGTCAGCGTGCTGGTCATCGTCGTTGGGATCATCGGGCTGGCTATTTGGGCGCTGGCCAGGCCGATCAGCGAGCAGGTAACTCAGCTGACCAAGAGCATCCCCACCTGGTGGAGCCAGCTCACCAACACCGAGTTAATCCAGAACCTGGCAAAGAGCCTCGGTTTCACGGATGCCGCCATCGCCCAAGCGACGGCCTGGGTGAGCAATCCGCAAAACTGGTTCAACATCCTGCTGGGCGGCGGAGCGATGAACCAGGGCGTCAGCATCCTCACGACGCTCGGGGGCTTGCTATTTTCACTCTTCATCACCCTGGTCATGACGGTCTACTTCCTCGCCTCCCTGCCGTCGATCAAGGAGGCCATCTACCGCATGGCCCCGGCCTCCCGCCGCCCGCGCGTGCGCTATCTCGCCTCCGAGATGATGAACCGAGTCGGCGGCTACATCGCCGGGCTGACGCTCCAAGCCCTGATCGCGGCGGTGGCCACGATCCTGTACCTGACCGTCTCCTCCTTCTTCGGGATCCCGCTGGGCGGCTACGCCATCGCCCTGGGGGTCATGGTGGCCATCTGCTGGTACATACCCATCGTCGGCCCCACGATCGCCGCCGTGATTCTGACCATCATCGCCTTCGTACAAGACACAGATCCGACCGCGGCCTTCGCGCCCAACATCACGTACGGCATAGTCACGCTGATCTTCTTCCTGTGCTACACCCAGTTCGACGCCTACTTCACGGCCCCGAGAATCATGAGCCGCGCGGTGCAAGTCCCGGGCATCATGGTCATCCTGGCGGCCCTGACCGGCGCCACGATCATCGGCTCCATGATCGGTGCCATCCTGGCCGTCCCGATCATGGCCGCGCTAATGCTGCTCTATCGCGAAGTGCTAATCCCTTATTTGGACAAAAGATAGCAAGTCGTCATTCTGCGCGAAGTCGCAGAATCTCCCTGCGTGGTGTCTTCTGTGTAGAGATCCTGCGACTGCGCGCAGGATGACGGTGGGAGGGGGATGACAGTGGCAGCAGGATGACGATGGGTGTTAGAACAACCGCTCCTCGGCGTGGTCGTTGCCCTGCAAGGCCTCGTAGTCGACGAGCTTGCACTCAATCCCGCGCTCGGCGGCCACCACCTTGGCCTGGGGCTTGATCTGCTGGGCGGCGAAGATACCGCGCACGGGCCGAAGCAGCGGATCGGCGTTCAACAACTCTAAATACCGGGTGAGCTGCTCCACGCCGTCGATCTCACCGCGGCGCTTCACCTCGACGGCGACGTTCGCCCCGTTCTCATCGCGGTACATGATGTCGACCGGGCCGATGGCCGTCGGGTATTCGCGGCGAACCAGGTGCCAGCCAGCCCCAAATACCCCTGGGTTCTCGGCCAACAACACCTGCAGTTGGGCCTCCACCCCGTCCTTGACCAACCCAGGTTCGACGCCCAACTCAAAATTGTTGTCGAATTCCACAACCCCCAGGGTTACCCGCAGTTCGTCGTCGCCCTTGTTCTTCACCGACCAAATGGCCGTGAGCTCCTCGTCGAAGGCCGCGCGCTCGTCCTCGGTCGGCTCGCGCTCGGCGAGCGTGCAGGGGGCGCTCATCCAGTTCAGGGGTTTGTAGGCGCGGTCGTCGGCGTGGATGGAAACCGACCCGTCGGCCTTGACCATGATGAGGCGCTTGGCGAACGGCAGATGGGCGGTGAGACGACCGGAGTAGTCGACTTGGCAGCGGGCAATGATCAGACGCACTGGTTTAATGTACCCGTGCCAAAGCGACCATCTAAGCATTTGCGTCCCCCGCGCCCCATCCTCGCGCACTTCGCCCACCTCGAAACCAAGCGCGACGGCGGCTGGATGGTACAGAACATGCCCGCCGACCGGGCTCTCAAGACGTACATCTGCCCGGGCTGCCAGCACGACGTAAAGCCCGGAACTCCGCACGTGGTCGTGTGGCCGAACCGCACTCCCCTCGGCGGCGAATCAGCGGTTGACTACCGCCGTCACTGGCACACGGCGTGTTGGGAGCGCCGCAGCTAGGCCGCGACTTCGACCCGCTCCAGGCACTCGGCCAGGGTCTCCGAAATGTCTTCGCTGGAAGCGTGGTTGACGTCGACCACGATGTCCGAAACCTCTTGGTAGAGCGGGTGCCTGGAAGCGTAGATCCGCCCAAGCTCGGGATCGGCGAGCATCGGGCGCTCACCGTCATCGCCGACGCGCAGCAGGGCCTCGTCCAGCGAGATAGAAAGCCAGACGACAAAGTGCTCTCTCAAGGCCTTGCGCACGGCAGAGGAATTGACCGCTCCCCCGCCGAGCGAGAACACCCCTTCGGGGCCGAGCTGTTCGAGGATCACGTCCTCCTCGATCTGACGGAAACCCGCCTCGCCGTCTTCTTCGAAGATCTCGGGGATGGTGCGCCCGGTGCGGCGCTCGATGAGGGCGTCGGCGTCGAGGAAAGGTACCTCAAGCTTCTCGGCGAGCGCGCGCCCGACCGTCGATTTTCCGGCACCCATGAACCCAACCAAAACTATCAACGCATTCCCTCTCTGCCTGCCTTGTACATGGCCTCGACGTCCGCGGCCACCCCCGTAAAGATCTGAAACTGCCTGGCGGCCTGGCGCACCAGCAGGTCTAACCCGCTAAGCACCTTGATACCGGCGTTTTGCGCGGCAGCACCCAGGGCAGTCGGCCAGCCAGCGTACACCACGTCGAAGACAAGCCCGCGCTTCCCCATGTCCACCGCCAGCTCGACGCCCGGCGGCAACGTGGAGATGACAAGCGGCTCATCCGAGCGATTCCACACGGCCAGATCCCCGGCTTTCGCGTTTGCGCCGACGGACGCAGCCCAGTCGGCAAATGCCTCGCCCTTGTTGCGCGAGCGGGTGTAGATCGTCATCTCGCCGACGCCCAACTCCAGCAGCGCCAGCACGGCAGCCCTGGCTGTTCCTCCGGCACCGAGGATGGCGGCACTCGTGGGGTGAGTGTTCGGCGGGTTGGTGTTTTGCGGCCCCGGCTCGGGGGCCGGGGACGGGGAAGCTGATTCACACGCAACCAGGCCGATCCCCGCCGCAACAAGCGCATCCACAAACCCACCGATGTCGGTGTTATCGGCGAGCCAGCCGTCGTCCGTCTTGGAAAGCGTGTTTCCTGCCCCGGCACGCGCGGCCAGGGCGGTTACGGAATCGGCCACGCGCAGACATTCTTCCTTGAGCGGCATTGTCAGGGAGAATCCTCGGAACTTAGAGTGCTCAGACAAAAAACCGGCCAGCTGCGGAGCCTGCACCTCGAACGAGGTGTATTCCCAATCGTCTAGTCCGGCAGCGCGATAGGCGGCGTTGTGCAGGGCTGGGGAGAGCGAATGGGAGATTGGCGCTCCCAGGACGGCGGCTCGATTCACTTGGTCAAGTCTATTCGCCCCTTCGCAATCGCCCACTGTAAGTGGGTTGCGAGTCGTAACCGGCATGGGCCTAATGGTTTACTCTCCGCCGAGCAAATCCCCGACGATCTCCCCCGCCGATTGTGCATCGTCGACGCCAATTCCTAGGTGTGTGACGGCCCGCACGAGATGCCTGCCGACTGCGCTGAGCCTCACACCCTTGGCAGCCGCGGCCTCGATCACTTCACTCGCGGGCTTGGCCCCGGTGAGGACGACGACGATATTGGTTACGACGGCATCCAGGTCAATCGCCCCTGGAGCCCGGTCGGCTACGGCCTCGGCGAACACGCGCGCGGCCTGGTGATCTTCGGCCAGGCGCTCCAGCTGGTTCTCGACGGCATAGTCCGCAGCTGCGGCCAGCACTCCTGCCTGCCGCCATCCGCCGCCCAGACGCTTGCGCTCGATCCTCGCCTTGGCAATGTTCTCCCTTGTGGAGAGCAACATCGAGCCGACGGGAGCGCCCAATCCCTTGGAGAAGCACACGGAAACCGTGTCGAAAAGTTCCCCATAGTCCGCAAGCGGCACGCCGGTGGCGATGTGGGCGTTCCAGATGCGGGCCCCGTCGAGGTGGAGCTTTACCCCGTGGCGGCGGCACAGCTCGGAGATCGCCCTGAGGTCGTCGATGTCGTGGACGGTACCGCCGCCGAAGTTGTGGGTGTTCTCGATCTCGACCGCGGCCGTCGAGACTAGGTGGGAGCCGCCGTCGGGAACCATCAGGTCTTCCACGGTGTCGGCGTCGACGAGCCCATCGTTAGAAACCCAGGTACGGGTGGTTATGCCGTGCAGTGCCGCGTGCGCCCCGAGCTCGGCCCTGACGATGTGGGCCCGGTTATCGCACAGAACCTCTTGCCCGGGCTCGGCCACGCAGTAGATGCCGAGCAGGTTAGACAACGATCCGGTGGTGGTGAACAGCCCGGCCTCCTTGCCGAACAGCCCGGCGACCTTGGCCTCCAGCGCGTTTACGGATGGATCCTCGCCGTAGACGTCGTCCCCCACCTCGGCCTCGGCCATGGCCTTGCGCATACCAGCGGTGGGAACGGTGACAGTATCGGAACGAAGATCAATGCTCATGGCTTGAGCCTACAACTTGGGCCGCAATCTCAAGCACGCGGTCAATTTCGCGGGAGATCTCCGGGCGAGACAACCACAATTCCGTTTGCCCGTGCGGCGTCGGCCATGCGCAGGTCGTAGGTGATGAGCCTGTCGAGCGACGACCCGAGTGAGCACGCGGCTGCTATGTGTATGGCGTCCAGGGAGCGCAGCACGTCAGGCCCCATACGTCCTGCAGCGACGAAGATCTCATTAGTGATAGTGATGACGCCCAAGCCTCGCATCACCTGCAAGGTAGTTTCTTCAGCCCCGACGACCCCCGCGTGCTTCACGGCTCTGCCGACCTCCGTCCGGGCCAGGTCGCTGGTCACCCATAGATCGTTGGGTTCCTTGGAACCTCGCAGTTCTTCGCTTCCGGGCTCAAAGAAAACCAACTTGAGAATGGCAGAAGTGTCCAGGTAGCTGACCATCAGTAGCGTTCCTCATCCCGGTTCGCGTACAGCGCATCGAGCGGGCTTGGCGAGCCCGCTGGCAGCTTCAAAGGCTCGGGGAATACCGAGGCGCTCGGAAGCGACATGAGCCCATCGGCTACCAGTTCGTCCAGGCGAGAACCTCGGCTGAGCGGTACCAGCCGAGCTACCGGCCTTCCCCTGTCTGTGACAAGCAGGGATTCACCCTCTTGAGCTCGGGAGACAACCTGCGAGGCATTCTGTTTGAGTTCCCGGATACCAACCGTCGCGATAGTCATGTTCTACAAGGTAGCACATGAGGTCTGTGGCCGTCATGGCTTTCCGTGTGGCCTCCCCGGATCAAGTCCGGGGACGTACCGGATCAGGTCCGGGGACGTCCACAATCAGAAATCTTCCGCCCGGTACTGCTGCACCGGGTTGACGCGCTTGCGGTTACCCGCGGCTAGGCGCTCGGCGATCGTGAAGGCCAGCTCCAGCGACTGGTTGCGGTTCATGCGCGGATCGCAGGCCGTCTCATAGCGGTCGGCCAGCGATTCCTCGTCCAACTCGTCTACCCCGCCGACGCACTCGGTGACGTCCGAGCCGGTCAGCTCGATGTGCACGCCGCCCGGCCAGGTGCCCAGGGCGTCGTGGACGTCGAAGAAGCCGTTGACTTCCTCGGCCACGCGGGAGAAGGCGCGGGTCTTGTAGCCGGTGTGGGTCTCGAAAGTGTTGCCGTGCATCGGGTCGCACACCCATACGACCTTGCGCCCGGTTCCCTCCACCGCCTCGACGAGCGGGGGCAGGACGTCGCGCACCTTGTCGGCACCCATTCTGGAGATGATCGTCAGCCGCCCAGGCTCGGATTCGGGGTCGAGCTTGTCAACCAGGGCGAGCAGATCGGAGGTGCTGATCGTCGGCCCGATCTTCAGCCCGATCGGGTTGCGCAGCCGCGAGAGCAGCTCGACGTGCGCCCCGTCGACCTGGCGGGTGCGCTCCCCGATCCAGACCATGTGCGCGGAGGTGTCGTAGGGGTTGCCGGTGCGCGAGTCGATGCGCGTCAGGGCGTGTTCGTACTCGAGCAGCAAAGCCTCGTGGGAAGAGTAGAAGTCCACGTTACGCAAGGTGTCGTCGTCCACGCCGCAGGCCACCATGAAGGCCAGGGCCCGCTCGATCTCGGCAGAGAGCGCCTCGTACTTGTCCTCGACGTTGGAGTTGCGCACGAAGTCGGCGTTCCAGGTGTGCACCGAGCGCAGGTCAGCGAAACCGCCCTTCACAAAAGCGCGCAGCAGGTTCAGCGACGCCGCCGAGCGGTTGTACGTCTCGATCAGGCGTTTCGGGTCGGGCGTGCGGGCCTCGGGCGTGAAGTCCAGCCCGTTGACGGCATCCCCGCGGTAGGCCGGAAGCGTGACGTCGCCCCTGGTCTCGGTGTCTTTCGAACGCGGCTTGGCGTACTGGCCCGCGATGCGGCCCACCTTGAGCACGGGAAGCTGGGCGGCGTACGTCAAAACGACGGCCATAGAGAGCAACACCCGCAGCTTCGCCCTGAGCTCGGTGGCGGACACAGCGTCGAAGGTCTCGGCACAGTCGCCGCCTTGGAGCAAAAACGAGCGCCCGGCGGCCACCTCGGCCAGATAGTGCTTGAGCTGATCGCATTCCCCGGCGAACACCAGCGGAGGGCGTTGGCGCAGCTCGGCGGTAACTTCCAGCACGGCGGCGGGGTCTGGGTAGGCCGGCTGCTGGGCGGGGTTCAGGGCATGCAAGGCTTGCAGGCTGGGAATGCGGTTTTCCACAGTGGACAAGAGTACTTCCTACTTGGTTGGGTCTTTGGGTTTTAACTACTCGGCGGGTGCGCTTGGCGAGCCCGGGTCTGCCCCAGGATCGGCACCGCCGATCTCGTGCTTGGCCACGTGCGTGCCCTTGGGCAGTACCGGCGGCTTGGCTTCCCCGTATCCCGGATGCGGGAGGATGTGCTTGTTAGCCTCCTCCATCGTGATCACCTTGTAGTAAACGTCCTTGCAGTATACGTCCACATATTCTTGCCCCGAGAGCTTCTGGACAGCGGCCATCACCTGATCGGTGACCCAACGCAAGGCGTCGTAATCATCTTGCAGCCCGAAGTATTCGGAGAAGTCCAGCGGCTCGCCCACCACGACGTGCGGATGCGAGACCCACGGGATCCCCAGCTTTGTAGTGTGCTTGCGCGAATCAAACATGGCGACGGGAACCACCGGAACACCGGCCTCTAGGGCCAGCCGGGCTACACCCGTCTTGCCCTTATAGAGACGACCGTCGACCGAGCGCTTGCCCTCGGGATAGATGCCGACGGCCAGGCCCTCTTCCAAGCGCTCGACGATCGGCCGCAGCGCGTTTTCAGAGCTCTTGCCGCCGGAACGGTCGAGCGGAATCATGCCGGTCGAGCGCAGGAACCAGGCGACGATCCGCCCGCCGATGGACTTGCTCTCGAACAGCTCGCGCTTGGCCGGGAATGTGACTGGCCGATCGATCATGCCCGCCAGGATCGGGGCGTCCATCGCGCCGCGGTGGTTGGAGGCGAACAGAATGCCGCCCTTGGCGGGAATGTTCTCCTGGCCGCTGATCTTGGCCTTGAACAGGTGGCGTACCCAGGGGCCGAAGAAGAAGCGCTTGAACAGCAGGTAATTCTTGATCGAGCGCTGGGTGAGCCCGTCGTCAGTTGTGTCAGTCACCGGCCAATTATCTCCCATCTTGGCCAACCTTTAGGATTTGCCTATGAGTGAGGAAATTCCCGAGTTCGCCGAGCCGATCGCATGCGGCTCCGGACCGGTAGGCATTTTGATTTCACACGGATTCACCTCGACCCCCCATTCCGTGAGCGAGTGGGCACACGCGGTGGCCGACGCGGGCTATCGAGTGCGGGTACCGCGGCTTCCCGGCCACGGGACAAACGTCGCCGAGCTGAACCGCACCTCCTGGCAAGACTGGTACGACGCCATCGAACGAGAATACGAGACCTTACGCGGCGAGTGCGAGGAGGTTTTCGCCGGGGGCCTGTCCCTGGGCGGCTCGCTGGTGCTGCGCCTGGCCGAAATGCACCCCGACGTGCGCGGGCTGGTGCTCGTGAACCCGGCAATGGTGCCGACGCTGGTGCACCGTCTGGCCCCGCTCCTGCAGCACATGATCCCGATTCTGCCCTCGGGCGTCGGCTCGGACATTGCGATGCCGGATGTCAAGGAGTACACCTACAGCCACACCCCCGTGCGCGCGACCGTGCAGCTGCTCAAGCTTTGGCAGGACGTCCGCGCCCGCCTCGATCTCATCACCTGCCCGGTGCTGATGTTCCGTTCGACGGTCGACCACGTGGTTCCCGACATCGCAAAGCGCACGATCCTGGCGCAGATTTCTTCTGAGGACGTCGTCGAGCGGCTGCTCCCGCGCTCCTACCACGTCGCCACGATGGACTACGACAAGCAAGACATCTTCGACGGCACGATCAAGTTCTTGGACGAACACCGCACGGTCGCGGCAAAGGCCTAAGCCGCCAGCGCCTCCTGCACCCCGGCTTGCCTACCGGCCAAGACCGGAGCCAGGTACTGCCCGGTGTAGGAGTGCGTGTCCTGGGCAACCGTCTCCGGTGTACCGGCACAGACGATCTCGCCGCCGCCGGAGCCGCCCTCCGGGCCGAGATCGATCACCCAGTCGGCCGTCTTGATGACGTCCAGGTTATGTTCGATGACCACGACGGTGTTTCCGGCGTCCACTAGCCGGTTCAGCACCTTGAGCAATTTACGGATGTCCTCGAAGTGCAGGCCGGTGGTCGGCTCGTCGAGCACGTACAAGGTCTTGCCCGTCGAGCGCCGCTGCAGCTCGGAGGCCAGCTTCACGCGCTGCGCCTCGCCGCCCGAGAGCGTGGTGGCGGGCTGTCCGAGCCGGACGTAGCCGAGCCCGACGTCGACCAGCGTCTGCAGGTGTCTGGAGATCTTCGGCAGCGCCTGGAAGAAATCCAGCGCCTCCTCGATCGGCATGTTCAGCACCTCGCCGATGTTCTTGCCCTTGTAGTGCACGTCCAAGGTCTCGCGGTTATAGCGCGAACCGTGGCAGACCTCGCACGGCACGTAGACGTCGGGCAGGAAGTTCATCTCGATCTTGATGGTGCCGTCGCCCGCGCAGTTCTCGCAGCGCCCGCCCTTGACGTTGAAGGAAAAGCGGCCCGGCTGGTAGCCGCGCACCTTGGCCTCTGGGGTTTCGGCGAAGAGCTTGCGGATGTTGTCGAACACCCCGGTATACGTAGCCGGGTTCGAGCGCGGTGTGCGCCCGATGGGCGATTGATCGACGTGGATGCACTTGTCGATGTTCTCCACACCCTCGATGGAGCGGTGACGCCCGGGCACCGCCTTCGAGTTGAAAAGCTGCTTGGACAAGGCCGTATACAGAATCGAGTTGACCAGCGAGGATTTTCCGGAGCCCGAGACGCCGGTGACCGCGACGAATTTGCCCAGCGGGAACGAGACCGTGACGTGCTTGAGATTGTTTTCCCAGGCGTCGACGACCGTGAGCTCTTTGCCGTTGCCCTTGCGCCGCGTGGCGGGTATCGGGATCGAGCGGCGGCCCGAGAGATAAGCCCCCGTGATGGACTCCTTGGATTTCAGCAGCTCTTCGACGGGCCCGGAGACGACGATCTTGCCGCCCATTTCACCGGCCCCCGGGCCGATCTCCACAGCCCAGTCGGCGGAGCGGATGGTCTCCTCGTCGTGTTCTACGACGATCAGCGTGTTACCCAGATCCCGCAGCCGAGTCAAGGTCTCAATCAGCTTGTGGTTGTCGCGCTGATGCAATCCGATAGAGGGCTCATCTAACACGTAAAGCACGCCGACCAGGCCGGAGCCGATCTGGGTGGCCAGCCGGATGCGCTGGGCTTCCCCGCCCGAGAGCGTGCCCGCGGAGCGGGTGAGCGTGAGGTAATCCAGCCCGACGTCGACCAGGAAGCGCAGCCGCACCCCGATCTCCTTGAGCAGCCGCTCGGCGATGCGCAGCTCGCGTTCGGACAGTTCGAGCTTGTCCATGATCTCGAGGATCTCCCCGATGGGCTTGTCGCACAGCTGGAAGATGGAAAGACCGCCGACCGTCACCGCCAACGAGGAGGGCTTGAGCCGAGCCCCATGGCACGTCGAGCAGGGGACGTCGCGCATGTACTCTTCCCAGCGTGCGGCGGCGGCGTCCGATTTCGACTCGGTGAAGCGCCGCTCCACGAACGGAAGCGCACCCTCGTAGCTGGCCTTCCAGTGGTAGACCCGCCCCGAGCGCGAGACGGACGAAACCTGGAGCTTGCCCTTGCGCCCGTGCAGCACCAGATCCTTGGCCCTGGCGGACAGCTTCTCCCACGGCTCGGTGTCCGAAAAGCCCTCAGCCTCGGCCAGCGAGTGCAGTACCGAGCGGTAGTACGACTGGGTATAGGGCGTGTTCCAAATAGAAATTGCCCCTTCGGCTAGGGACTTTCCTGGGTTGGGAACCAGCAGGTCGACGTCAATCTCCCGCTTCACGCCCAGGCCGGAACACGCGGGGCAGGCACCCCACACCGCGTTGAAGGAAAACTGCCTGGGTTCGAGCTCCTCGATCTGGACGTCGTGCCCGTTGGGGCAGGCCAATTTCTCCGAGAACGTACGCTCGTGCAGCGGCCCGGCGGGTTCGTCGACGAATTCGATGGTGGTGAGCCCGCCGGTAAGCCCGAGCGCGGCCTCGACCGATTCGGTCAGCCTTTGCTTGATGCCCTCGCGCACCACGAGGCGGTCGACCACCACGTCGATGTTGTGCTTGAGCTTCTTGTCGAGCTCCGGCGGGTCGGAGAGCTGGTGAACCGCGCCGTCGACGCGCACGCGCGAGTAGCCGTCCTGGCTGAGGTTGCGGAAGACGTCGACGTACTCGCCCTTGCGGCCCCGAACCACCGGAGCCAGCACCTGGAACCGGGTACCTTCTGTCAAGGCCATCAGCCTGTCGACGATCTGCTGAGGAGTTTGCTTGGAGATGCGCGCCCCGCAGACCTCGCAGTGGGGGTGGCCGACGCGCGCGTAGAGCAAACGCAGGTAGTCGTAGATTTCCGTTACAGTGCCGACGGTCGAGCGCGGGTTGCGCGATGTGGACTTCTGGTCGATGGAAACGGCCGGGGAAAGACCCTCGATGAAGTCGACGTCCGGCTTATCCATCTGGCCCAAGAACAGCCGCGCGTACGAGGACAGAGATTCGACGTAGCGGCGCTGCCCCTCGGCGAAGATGGTGTCGAAGGCCAGCGAAGATTTGCCCGAACCGGACAGGCCGGTGAAGACGATCAGCGAATCGCGCGGCAGATCAAGCGAGACATTCTTGAGGTTGTGTTCTCTGGCCCCTCGGACCATCAGCTTCTCAGGCACCGTAATAGTCTACATGGTCGATTACGGCCCACTTACCGGCTGCTATATCGCCTCGTAGACGGCCCTGAGTGGGGGCATTGGGAAGCGACTACACGCCCGCACAAAGCCCCTGTCCGGGTCGGGCACAAGCACACCGTTTGCCCTTATGTAGTAGGTTGTTCCCTATGCCGAAACCATGGAGCCAACTGCAAGCGGGGAAGCTGCGGTACTGGCACAATGTCGCGGGTTCGCGCCTGCTCGGCGACACGATTTCCTTGACCGACGCCGAATGGCACGCCCCCTCGGTGCTGCCCGGCTGGTCGCGCGCACACGTGGCCACCCACCTGGCACGCGACGCCGAGACCTTCATCGGCGTGTTGGAGGATCCGCAAGCCCCCTTCAACCCGCCGAGCGATCTGGAGAAAATCAAGCAACTCGAGGTCGGCGCCGACCGCAGCGGCATCGAGGTTCAAGAGGACTTGGATCGCCAGATCGCGAACCTCTCTGTCGCCTCCAACGCGGTTCCGGATTGGAATGCGCAGTTCACCCCCGTCGACGAGTCGTATCCCCTGCTGTTCATCTCACTCGTTCGGCTGCACGAGGTCTTGATTCACCACCTGGATCTCGGCATCGGCTTCTCCCCCGACCGCATCTCGCCCGAGCCGGCCTCCTGGCTGCTCGATTTTGTGCTGCTGAAAATGAGCGACGCCACCAACCCGGCTGTTGAAGTCGTCTCGACGGAGGGGCTGTCGACGATCGTGGGCGTCGGAGCGCCCGACCGCCGCGTGCACTCCTCAGACGCCCGGCTCTGGGCGTGGCTCAGCGGCCGCATCGGCCCGGATTGGGTCGAAGGGGCAGAAGGCCTGCAGTTCGAGCTGCTTGCCTAGTATTCAGCGACCGATCCCGTCATCTAGCGCGCAGTCGCAGGATCTAATCGCGCTTAGTCCTTCGCCCTGCTCGACTTGATCAAGCTGGCCACGGTCGTCACCAGCAAAACCACCACGATGACGGTCAGCGATAGCCACGTGGGAACCTTGAGGTATACGTCGGGAATGCCCATCAGATGCCCAAGCCCGGTGGATTCTGTGGCCTCCATAAGCAATTTCACGCCGATGAACGCCAAGATCACGGACAGACCGACCGAGAGATAGACCAGCTTCTTGAGCAGCCCGCCGATCAGGAAGTACAGCTGGCGCAGGCCCATCAACGCAAAGACGTTGGCGCAGAACACCAGGTACGGCTCCTTGGTCAGGCCGAAGATCGCCGGGATGGAATCCAGGGCGAAGAGCAGGTCGGTGGAACCCAGGGCTACGATGACGATGAACATCGGGGTGATCAAGCGTTTTCCGTCGATCTTCACGGTGAGGTGATCGCCGTGGTACTGGTCGGTGGCCGGCATGTGCTTGTTTACCCAGCGCACGAGGGCGTTGTCGGTTTGCTCGTTGTCGTCGTTGTCGTTGCGGTAATCCAGGTACAGCTTGACGGCCGTGTAGATCAAGAACGCGCCGAAGAGGAAGAACACCCAAGCGAAGGCCGAAATCAGCGCCGATCCCAGGGCGATGAAGATGCCGCGGAAGATCAGGGCCAAGATGATGCCCACCATCAGGGCAAACTGCTGCAGCTCCCTGGGCACGCGCAGGTTGCTCATGATGATGATGAAGATAAACAGGTTGTCGATTGAGAGCGAATACTCGGTCAGCCAGCCGGAGAGGAACTCGATCCCGTACTGCGGCCCGGAGATGATGTAGACGCCCACGCCGAAGGCCAGTGCGGCAAGCACGTAGAAGCCCAGCGTGATGGACACTTCCTTCATCGATGGCTCGTGCGGACGCCTGCCGATAACAAAGACATCAACAAGTAAGAATCCAACCAGGATGACGATGGTGACGAGCCAAACCGCGAGGGTCACATGCATGGGGTGCCTTTCTAGCCGAACAACGAAGTCTAGTCGGCTTCGAGCCAAGCTACGAATCCGAATGCGAACACCGTAGGAACTGGGCCCAGCCTATTGGCTGTCACTTCGTCGCCTCTACGAATTGGCGCAGCGTCTTCTTTAGGTCAGCCACCTCGTCGCGCAGGCGGGCGGCCAGCTCAAACTGGAGCTCGGAGGCAGCCTGGTGCATCTGGGCGGTCAGTTCGTCGACCATGTCGGTGAGCTCGCGCATCGGCAGCTGGGAGAGATCACGCGGCTGCTCCCCCGCCTGCGGGTTTGCCCTGCCCACCTTCACCGAGCCGACCTTGGAAGCCAACTCCTTGGTGTCGGCATCCTCTCTGGCCAGCATCTCGGTGATGTCGGAGATCTTCTTGCGCAGGGGCTGCGGGTCGATGCCGTGCTCTAGGTTGTAGGCCTGCTGTTTGGCGCGGCGGCGGTTCGTCTCGTCGATAGCCGCCGCCATGGACGGCGTGATCTTGTCGGCGTACATGTGTACCTGGCCGGAGACGTTGCGCGCCGCGCGGCCGATGGTTTGGATGAGCGAGCGCTCGGAGCGCAGGAAGCCCTCCTTATCAGCGTCCAAGATCGCCACCAGCGAGACCTCCGGCAGATCTAGGCCCTCGCGCAGCAAGTTGATGCCGACCAGCACGTCGAAGACCCCCAGCCGCAGGTCACGCAATAGCTCCACCCGCTTCAAAGTGTCGACGTCCGAGTGCAGGTACCTCGTGCGAACCCCGTTCTCAACCAGGAAATCGGTGAGATCCTCGGCCATCTTCTTGGTCAGCGTGGTGACCAGTACCCGCTCGTCGCGCTCGGCGCGCTCGCGGATCTCACCCAACAGATCATCGATCTGTCCCTTGGTGGGCTTGATGACTATCTCCGGGTCGATAAGACCCGTCGGACGAATGATCTGCTCGACGAATCCATCCGAGCGCTCCAGCTCGTAGGGGCCTGGGGTGGCCGAGAGGTAGACCGTTTGCCCGATGCGCTCCAAGAATTCCTCGAAGCGCAGGGGCCGGTTATCCAGCGCCGACGGCAGCCTGAAGCCGTGCTCAACCAGCGTGCGCTTGCGCGACATGTCCCCTTCGTACATCGCCCCAATCTGGGGGACGGTGACGTGCGATTCGTCGATGACAAGCAAAAAGTCCTCGGGGAAATAATCCAGCAGGCAGTTTGGCGGGGTACCGGGCCCGCGCCCGTCGATGTGCCGCGAGTAGTTCTCAATGCCGGAACACGTGCCGATCTGGCGCATCATCTCGATGTCGTAGGAGGTACGCATCCGCAGCCGCTGGGCCTCCAGCAGCTTGTTGTCGGCTTCAAGTTCAGCCAAACGCTCGGCCAGCTCGGCCTCGATCCCGGCAATGGCCCTGTCCATACGCTCGGGCCCGGCCACATAGTGCGAGGCGGGAAAGATGTAGAGCTCGTCGTCCTCGGAGATGAGTTCGCCCGTCAGCGGGTGCAGGGTGGAGAGCTGCTCCACCTCGTCACCGAACAACTCGATGCGTACGGCGTTCTCCTCGTACATGGGATACACCTGGATGGTGTCGCCCTTGACCTGGAAAGAGCCGCGCTCGCTCACCATGTCGTTGCGGTCGTACTGGATGTCCACCAGCTGGTGGATCAGCTGGTCGCGGTCGACGCTCTCGCCCACCTTGGGCCGAATCATGCGGTCGACGTATTCCTGCGGTGTACCCAGGCCGTAGATGGCCGAGACTGTGGCCACCACGATGCAATCGCGGCGCGTGAGCAGCGAGTTGGTGGCCGAGTGGCGCAGTCGCTCGACCTCCTCGTTCAGCGACGAATCCTTCTCAATGTAGGTATCCGTCTGCGGAACATAGGCCTCGGGCTGGTAATAGTCGTAGTAGGAGACGAAATACTCGACCGCATTGTCAGGGAAGAAGTTGCGCAGCTCATTGGCGAACTGGGCGGCCAGCGTCTTGTTCGGCTGCATCACCAACATGGGCCGCTGCACCCGCTCGGCCAGCCAGGCGATAGTCGCCGTCTTGCCGGTGCCAGTGGCGCCGAGCAGCACGACGTCTTGCTCCCCCGCCTTCAGCCGCCGCTCAAGCTCGTCAATGGCCTCGGGCTGATCCCCGGCAGGATCGAATTCGGAGACCACCTTGAACGGGGCCACCTTTCGCTGCAGATCGCTAACTGGTCGCATGGCTACATGCTAACCAGGGCATCCCACAATTTCTGAACCTGGGCGTCGAGCTCAACCTCAGAGCCGGAATTCTCAATGACGTAATCGGCCAGCGCTAGCCGCTCGGCTCTGCTCACCTGGGCGTCCACGCGGGCTTGGGCCTGGTCTCGGGTGAGTAAATCGCGGGCCATCACGCGTCGAATCTGTACCTCGACGGGGGCGTCGACCACCACGATCTTGTCGAAGTGTTCCCCCATGCCGGTTTCGGTCAACAGGGGGATGACGTGCACCTTTACCTTGGCCGTCGAACCGGAATCTTCCTCGAATGCCTCACGGTACACGGCCGGATGAATGATCGAATCCAGTTTCTCCCGGGCTTCGGCGTCGGAAAAAACCAGGGCTCCCAGCTTGGCCCGATCTAGGGAGCCGTCGGGCTTAATAACTCCGGTGAATGCGGCCTCTACCTCAGCCAAAGTGTGCGAGCCAGGCTCAACCACGCGCCGACTCAGAATGTCGTAATCAATGACGAAGGCACCGAGCCTTTCGAGGCGGCCGCTGACGGCCGTCTTTCCAGACCCGATGCCTCCGGTAAGCGCGATGCGCAAGGTTAGTCTTCGGACTTCCCGCCGGTCAGCTTCTCACGCAGAGCCTGCAGGGCCTCGTCCGAAGCCAGCGAGCCCTCGGGCTCCGGCTCGGTGGTCGAGTAGGCAGCGTGCGAAGCCTCCTGGATAACAGCCTCGACGTCGTTGTGGTGAGCGTCTTCGGCCTGCTTCTTGTGGGCCTCCCAGCGAGCCAGGGCGTCGGCGTACTGCTGCTCCCAAGCCTGCTGCTGCTCCTCGTAGCCGGGCTTCCACTCCTGGGTATCGGGATCGAAACCCTCGGGGTAGATGTAGTTGCCCTGCTCGTCGTAGGAAGCCGTCATGCCGTACAGGGCCGGGTCGAAGTCGTCGACGTTCACGTCGATGTCCTCGTTGGCCTGCTTGAGGCTCAGGGAGATGCGGCGGCGCTCAAGGTCGATGTCGATGAGCTTGACGAGCACCTCGTCGCCCACGGCCACGACCTGCTCCGGGATCTCCACGTGGCGGGTAGCCAGCTCGGAGACGTGCACCAGGCCCTCGATCCCGTCGCCGACGCGCACGAACGCGCCGAAGGGGACGAGCTTGGTGACCTTGCCGGGAACGATCTGGCCGATCTGGTGCAGACGCGCGAAGGTCTGCCACGGATCTTCCTGGGTGGCCTTCAGCGACAGGGAGACGCGCTCGCGATCCATGTCTACTTCCAGAACCTCGACCGTAACCTCCTGGCCGACTTCCACAACCTCGGCCGGGTGGTCGATGTGCTTCCAGGACAGCTCGGAGACGTGCACCAGGCCGTCGACCCCGCCGAGATCGACGAACGCGCCGAAGTTGACGATGGACGAAATGACGCCCTTGCGGATCTGGCCCTTGGCAAGCTGGTTGAGGAACGTGTGGCGAACCTCAGACTGCGTCTGCTCAAGGTAGGCGCGGCGGGAGAGAACCACGTTGTTGCGGTTCTTGTCCAGCTCGATGATCTTGGCCTCGAGCTCCATGCCGATATAGGGCTGGAGGTCGCGCACGCGGCGCATCTCGACTAGGGATGCGGGAAGGAAGCCGCGCAGGCCGATGTCGACGATGAGGCCGCCCTTGACGACCTCGATGACCTTGCCGAGGACGACGCCGTCGGCCTCTTTGATCTCCTCGATGGTGCCCCAGGCGCGCTCGTACTGGGCGCGCTTCTTGGACAG
>JAISTE010000037.1 GCA_031272825.1 Propionibacteriaceae bacterium
CCAGGAACCTCCCATTGGATGCCCGTCCAAGCTCAAAACTGAATATCCACAGCAAGCCCGTCCCAGCCCCGGCGTTCTCAGTCGGTTCCCCTACCCGGCGCTGGGACGGGCGTCTACGAGTTAAGCGCTTATGTCATCCGTCCTTGGGCACTTAGGATCTTCCCGCGGTACGCATATGACCGCTCAGATGCAGCGTCCTTACACAAGATCACTGCGCTCTCAGGCCCGATCCCTGCGCCAATTCCCCAGCCGCCCACCCACCCCGCACGCGCCGCTCCCCAACGGTGAAGATCCGACGGCGGCTACGATGAACGGCTACGAACAACAGCCTCCCGCCCAATAGGCTTGCCCTATGAAGGTCGAATGGTTTTCAGCGGATATGGAGTCACGTTTGACCGGCTCCCAACCAAGGCGGAGTCGTTGCCGTCGAAGTCCGCCAGCGTGAAAGTCAAGGTGAAATAGCCATGGCCAGCATGTTAAAGAAGCTTTTCGAAACCCAGCGTGCCTACCTGCCGGTCAAAGCGGCTTTGGAACTGCTCAGGTAGAGCCGCTCTTTTGGGTTATTCCAACGGAATAATCAAGACCAAGACTGGCAAAAAACCTTGCCAACACTGCACAAATCTCTAAAGTTGCTTGCGCAAATCTCTAATCTGAGGTGCGCAGATCCCTAAAGTGCGGTGGCCATGATTCTGCTGAGACAATCACTCAGGCCTGCGCGCCCGGGCCTGGGTGACCAGTTCGTCGCGGTGCACCGCCGGGACGGCTCTTTCAGAGCCGAGCTTGGCCGCTACCTCGGCTTCACTCAAACCGACGATCTTGCGCAGTTCATCGGACGTGAATCCAGAAAGCCCGCGGGCGACCGTCACCCCTTGCGGATCGACGATTTCTACCGGCTCTCCGACGCCAAAATCGCCGCTTACCGCTACCACTCCGACCGGCAGCAGCGATTTCTTGCCCTTGGTGATAGCTTTTGCCGCACCGACGTCCACCGTCAGCCTTCCGCGCATCTTGGCCGCGTATCCCAGCCACATGCGCCTAGCCGACACCCGCTTGCCCGTCACCTGGAAGAGCGTCCCGGTGTCTTCGCCTGCAAGTGCCGCTCTCAGTTCCGTCGCTGCGGTGACCAGCGCCGGAATGCCCGACGACGACGCCATCGCCGCCGCCTGCACCTTCGTCACCATTCCCCCGGTGCCGACTTTGGAACCGCGGCCGGTGACGCGCACGGCCTCCAGCTCGTCGAACGTCGCCACATCGCGGATGCGCTCGGAGCCGGGCTTTCCGGGGGGAGCCGTGTACAGGCCGTCGACGTCCGTGAGCAAGATCAGCGCATCGGCGCGCACGATGTGGGAAACGAGGGCCGCCAGCCGATCGTTGTCGCCGAACCGGATTTCGTCCGTAGCCACGGCGTCGTTCTCGTTGATGATGGGGACGATCCCGGCCTCCAGCAGGCCGTCCAGCACGCGTCTGGCGTTGCGGTAGTGGGAGCGGCGGATGACGTCCTCGGCGGTGAGCAGCACCTGTCCCACCCGCAAACCGTGGGCGATGAACGCGCGCGTGTAGTGGGCGATCAACAACCCCTGGCCCACCGAAGCCGCCGCCTGGGCCTCCGTCAAATTCCTCGGCCCGGCGCTCAGCCCCAGCGGCAGCGAGCCCGCCGCCTGCGCCCCGGAAGAGACCAAGACAACCTCGTGCCCGGAATTAATGTGCGCGGCCAGCGCATCCACAAGCGCATCGAGCTTGGCAGGGTCAAGATGCCCATCCCGAGAAAGTGAGGATGAGCCAACCTTAACAACGAGCCTTCCAGCCCAAGCGATGTCCTGCCGAGTGATCACGGGGCAAGCGTAATCCGACATGCGAACAGCTGCGACAGCCCCATCTAGAGATGAAACGGTTCGAACACTAATCGCTACGCAACCACTCCAGCGATCCGCCGCAACGCTTCTTCCAGCACGTCCGGCTCGGTGGCCAGGTTCAGCCGCACGAAGCCCGGACGTCCGCAAGCGGCTCCGTCAGTCACCGCGACCCCCGCGGCGTGGATGCGCTCTACAAGATCGTCGACGCCGTAATCCCTAAAGTCCAGCCAGACCAGATACGTCGCCTGCGGGCGGTGGTAGCGCACCTTGACAAGGACGTTTGCCAGGGCATCCTCCAAGATGGAGACGTTGGCCTCCAGCTTTGAGATGACAGAATCGAGCCAGTCTTCCGATTGGTAGGCACCGATGGTGGCGATGGTTCCCAGGATGGAGGCCCCGTCTTTAACCTCGAACGCCCAGTCCTCGGCCAGCTTGCGGTAGCGGTCGTTGGTAAGCACCAGCTGAGCGCAGCGCAGGCCCGCGATATTCCAGCCCTTGGAAGCGGCGATGGCCGTCAGCGAGTGCCCGGCATTCACCGCGTTCACCGACGCGTACGGCGTGTGACGATTCCCGAAAAGCGTCAGGGGTGCGTGAATTTCGTCAGCGAAAACCTGCCCGCCGTGACGCTCGACCACCTCGCCGACCGCCGCCAGCTCTTCGGCGGAAAACACCGCACCGAGCGGGTTATAGGGGTTGCACAGCACCAGGATCTTGGCCCCGCGCGCGAAGGCCGCGTCGATGCCGTCCAGATCGAAATGCCAGCCGTCGGAGAACTGCATCGGCACGTGGATGGCCTCGCGGTGCCACTTTTGCGGCATCCACATAAACGGCATATAGGCCGGGGTGGGCACGATCACCGGGCCCGGTTCGACGAAGCGATCCATCATGATGGTCAGCCCGTGGAGGACGTCGGAGATGCGCATGACGTCCGTGCTCGCCACCTCCCAGCCGAAGCGATGCCCCAGCCACTTAGCGGTGGTCGAGCGCAAGTTTTCGTCCATCTGGGCCGAGATATAGCCAAATAGGCCCTTATCTACGGCATCTAGCAGCCCCTGGCGAATCTTCGGCGCGACGCCAAAGTCCATTTCCGCCACCCAGGCCCCGATTTCCCCGGGGTAGTTGACCCACTTCATCGAATCGTTCGCGCGCAACCGGGCGATGGTCTCCTCAACCGACATCTGACCTCCTCGACCGGCCCAGCCTATGCGCGGACTTTGGCAACGCCCAAATCAGCGCAGATTTCCGCAGGGCCGGAAAGCAATATCCCTCTTTAGTTGCATTTTGGCCGCCCAGATTTAGGGCGAATGAACGGTGCGCGCCTATATTCATAACCATGACAGCGAAGTTCTTAGAAGAGGCGGTCGAGCAGGCCGACACCACCGACGAGATCGCCTTCGGGCATCACAGCGTTGCAAAGACCGGCGAGGTGTTCGCCTGCGAGTTCCCTTCCAAGAGCTGCATCATCGTGGCCGACGTCAACACCTGGGAAGCGGCGGGGGAACCGGCGCTGGCTTCGCTGAAGGACGCCGGGGTTGAGGTCGTCGAACCGTATATTTTTCCCGGGACTCCGACGGTCTACGCCGGGTACGACAACGTTCAAGTGGTAGAGGCCGCGCTGGCCGAACACCCCGAGGCGGTAGCGTGTTCTATCGGCGGCGGCACGATGAATGACCTTGTGAAACTCGCTTCCTCCGAGCTGGGCCAGCCCTATATGCACGTTTGTACCGCAGCCTCGGTGGACGGCTATGCGGCGTTCGGGGCCTCGATCGCCAAGGACGGCTTCAAGATCACCCGCAACTGTGCCGCGCCCGTCGCGGTGGTGGCCGACCTCGACATCATGGCCGACGCCCCCAAGCGGCTCACTGCAACGGGTTACGGGGATCTCATCGAGAAAATCCCTGCCGGGGCCGACTGGATCTTGGCTGACGAACTCGGCATCGAACCGATTGACGGGCGCGCCTGGCGCTTGGTGCAGGGGCCGCTGAAGGCCGCGCTCGCCCACCCCGAGGAGCTGGATAACGGCCAGATTGCGGGCCTGGCCGAGGAAAATCTGCTTTCCGGTCTGGCGATGCAGATCACGCAGTCTTCGCGCCCGGCGTCGGGAGCGGGGCACCTGTTTTCGCACGTGTGGGAGATGGAGGGCCACGGGCAGGACTGGGAGCCGCCGCTTTCGCACGGCTTCAAGGTGGGCGTCGGCACGGTGGCGTCCTGCGCGCTGTGGGAAGAGGCGCTGAAGCTGGATCTGTCTCGGATCGATATCGATGGCCTGGTGGTGAGCGCGGCCAGCGAGGAGGAGCTGATTGCGAACGCTCGCACCGCGCTCAAGCCGCGGATTTTCGACGAGGCCGTGAAGAACCTGCTGGCCAAGTCTTTGCACGGCGACGAGCTGCGCGAGCGGTTGCTCGCATTGCAGTCGCGCTGGCCCAAGATAGTTGAACGTACCCGGGATCAGCTCTATTCGCCCGAGAAGATCGCCGACATGCTGGCGACCGCCGGAGCCCCCTGGCATCCGGCCCAAATCGGCATTGACAAGGAGCGTTTCATCGGCACGTTCTACAAAGCCCAGATGATCCGCAACCGCTACACGATCTTGGACGCCCTGGTGGAGTTGGGCGTCTTCGGCGAACTTGTCGATCGGCTGTTCGCCCCCGGCGGGTTCTATGCCGAGCATCCGTGTAGGGACTAGCTTGTTCCGTCCCCGCCGACACTCGGTGGTAGGTTCACCCACATAACCCCAGGCCACGCGGCAGTGGCGTTGGATTTGAGAACAAAGGAGTTGAAGATGAGGTATCTGGTCGGCGTTGATTTTGGGACGCTCTCGGCGCGCGCGGTCGTCGTCGGGGAGGACGGAACCGAGGCGGCCACCGCGGCGATGGACTTTCCCCACGCGGTAATGGACAAGACCCTGACCGCTGGCGACGGGCGCGACCTGCCGCCGGATTTCGCGCTGCAAGTGCCGTCCGACTACCTGGTATCCATGGAACACGCGGTGAATCAGGCGATGGCCGAGTCGGGCGTCGATCCTAAAGATGTTGCGGGCATGGGCCTGGATTTCACCGCATCGACGATCCTTCCCGCGCGCGCCGACGGGACGCCTTTGTGTGAAAGCGAAGATTTCAAGGACAATCCGCACGCCTATGTGAAGCTGTGGAAGCACCACGGAGCCCAGGAGCAGGCCAATCGCGCGACGGCCCTGGGGGCGGATACCGACTGGCTGGCGCGCTACGGCGGCATCATTTCTTCGGAGCTGGCCATCCCCAAGGCGTTGGAGACATTAGAGAAAGCACCGGAGGTTTACGCGGAAGCTGACCTGTTCGTCGAGGCTCTGGATTGGGTGATCTGGCAGCTCACCGGCAATCTCACGCACTCGGCCGCGGCGGCTGGCTACAAGGCGCTCATGCAGGACGGCTCTTTCCCCTCCCCCGAGTACCTGGGGGCTCTGAACCCGGGCTTCGCGAACTTCGTCGAGGAAAAGTACACCGCGCCCACGCTTCAGCTTGGCTCTTGCGCCGGACGCTTGAGCGAGGAAATGGCCGAACGTTTGGGCTTGCCCGCGGGCATTGCGGTGGCTACCGGTGTGATCGACGCCCACTCGACGGCCTACGGCATCCAGGCGTTGGAGCCCGGCGCGCTGACGGCCATCATGGGCACGTCAAACTGCTTTATCGTCTCGGATCCTGACTTCCACGAGGTTCCCGGATGCTTCGGCGCGGTGCTCGGCGGTGTCGTCCCCGGGCTGTGGGCCTACGAGTGCGGCCAAACCGGCTCGGGCGACATCCTGGCCTGGTTCATCAACAACTGTGTGCCTGAGCGCTATTCGGCGCTGGCGAAGGAACGCGGCATCTCGGTGCACCAGCTGCTCACCGAGGAGGCGGCCAAGCAGCGCATCGGCCAGCACGGGCTGATCGCCCTCGACTGGCACAACGGCAACCGCTCAATCCTCAACGACTCCACACTCTCGGGCGTGATGGTCGGGCAGACGCTCAAGACCACAGCCGTCGACATGTATCGGGCGCTGCTGGAGGCCATCGCGTTCGGGATGCGCGTAATCATCGACAATTACGCGGCATCCGGCGTAGCCGTGAGGGAGATCGTCGCCGCGGGCGGCCTGCTGAAGAACGAGCTGCTGATGCAGATCATCGCCGACGTCAACCAAGTGCCAGTCTCCATCTCCACCTCCCAGCAGGCCCCGGCACTGGGCGCGGCCATCAACGCGGCGGTCGCAGCCGACGTCTACCCGTCGCTGCCCGCAGCCTCGACGGCCATGGGCTCGAAGCAACCGGCGGTCTACCACCCGAACCCGGAAGCCGGAGCACAGTACCAAAAGCTGTTCGACGAATACCTAGAGCTCCACGACCACTTCGGCCGCGGCGGCAACGACGTCCTGCACCGACTGCAGAAGCTGCGCGGGTGAGTGTGTTTGCTCAAAGCTGCGAAGCGCACCCGTCCACCAGCTTCGCAGCTTTGAGCCAGACCTACGCACAGGCGTAAGCTCGACCGCATGGCTGAAGCAGAGGAAAAAGAAGTCGAGATCCCCAATCGTCAGGTGAAGTTCTCGGAAGCGTTCAAGGAGTTCATGCCCAAGGACTGGGCCCCTTACCCTTCCGAGGTTTCCCCCGCTAACCTGCCCGCGCCGCTTCCGGCGTCGGCCCCGGCTAAGGCTCGCCGCGAGAAGCTCAGCGCGGCCTTTCCCGGCGAGCGTCTGATCCTTCCCGCCGGCGGCCTGAAGGTTCGCAATAACGACTGCGACTACGCCTTCCGTCCGCATTCCGCGTTCGCGTACGAGACGGGCCTGGGCGAGGATCGCGAGCCCGATTCCATCTTCATCATGGAGCCGGTCGAAGGCGGCCACGAGGCCCGCTTCTACTTCCACCCGCGCGTTCCGCGCACCGACCCGGAGTTCTACTCCGATTCGACGTACGGCGAGATGTGGGTCGGCCAGCGCGAGTCCATCGACGAGATGGCCGCGCTCACCCAGCTCGACGTCCGGGATATTTCCGATGCCGACGACGTCATGAAAGAGAACCTAAAGGAGATGGGCGTGCGCGTGGTTCGCGACGCCGACCCGCGCGTCACCGAGAAGATCGACGGATGGCGTGAAGAACTCGGTATCGACCTGGCCTACGCCCAGAAGAAGGACGACGAACTCGCCCAGTGGCTGAGCCTGGAGCGGATGATCAAGGACGAGTTCGAGATTGCCGAGATGCAGTCGGCCTGTGACCGTACGGCCACCGCGTTTGAGGGCGTCGTCCGTCAGTTCCCGGAGGCCATCAACCGCGGACGCGGCGAGCGCTGGGTTGAGGGCGTCTTCGGTCTTTATTCGCGGCACTTGGGCAACGACGTCGGCTACGGTTCCATCGTCGCGGGCGGGGATCACGCCAACACACTGCACTGGGTGCGCAACGACGGCGACCTTCGTTCCGGCGATCTGGTGCTGATCGACGCCGGGATCGAGATCGAATCGCTGTACACAGCCGACGTCACCCGCACGCTGCCGCTCAACGGCAAGTTCACCGACGCCCAGCGCAAGGTCTACGACGCCGTACTGGAGGCCCAGCAGGCGGGGATGGCCGCCGCGAAGCCCGGCAACAAGTTCAAGGACGTCCACCAGGCGGCCATCGAGGTGATCGCTAGAAAGCTCGAAGAGTGGGGCCTGCTGCCGGTCAGCGCCGAGGAGACGCTCGATCCGGAAAAGGGCGGCCAGTGGCGTCGCTGGATGGTGCACGGCACATCCCACCACCTCGGCATCGACGTCCACGACTGCGCGCTCGCCCGCAACGAGGACTACCGCGAGGCCGAGCTCAAGCCGGGAATGGTCATCACCGTCGAGCCTGGCATCTATTTCAAGAGCACCGACCTGCTGGTTCCCGAAGAGCTGCGCGGCATCGGTGTGCGCATCGAGGACGACATCGTGATCACCGAGGACGGCTGCCGAGTGCTGAGCGATAAGCTGCCGCGCCTAGCCGACGAGGTCGAGTCCTGGATGGCCTGGCTGTGGGCCGGGGCGAAGAAGTGAGACGTCCTGCCGCCCTTGGTTTCATCGGCTAGGGTGGGCTGCATGTTCGGTTTCTATGGGGCGCACAGCTGGCGCACCTGGGCTTGGCTTTGGGCAGGCGCGAAGAGCTAGGCCCGCGCCTGCCAGTTTGTGTCTGGACGCCTAGCGTCCGCCGTCAATCCAACGGCTCTAGGCAGAGCCATATCCGAAAGCACGAACATGAACGAATACAAAGTCATCCTTCCCGAAGCCGAGATTCCGACGCACTGGTACAACATCGTCGCCGATCTTCCGACGCCGCCGGCACCGCCGCTCAACCCGGCCACCGACCAGCCGCTGCAGCCAGCCGATCTCGCCCCGCTGTTTCCGATGGGGCTGATCGAGCAGGAGGCATCCGCCGAGCGCTGGATCCCGATCCCCGACGAGGTGAGGGACATCTACAAGCTGTGGAGGCCGTCGCCCATGTACCGGGCCTACCGGCTGGAGCAGGCCCTGGGTACCACCGCGCAGATCTACTACAAGTACGAGGGTGCGTCCCCGGTGGGTTCCCATAAGGCGAATTCGTCCTTGCCGCAGGCGTATTTCAATATGAAAGAGGGACGGACGCGGCTCACGACCGAGACCGGCGCGGGCCAGTGGGGCGCGGCGCTAGCGTTCGCCGCGCAGATCTTCGGTCTGCAATGCGATATTTGGCAGGTGCGCAACACTTTCGAGGGCAAGCCCTACCGCCACGCGCAGATGGAGGTGTTCGGGGCGCACGCGGTGGCGTCGCCCTCTGAGCTAACGGACGTCGGGCGAAAGCTACGCGAGCAGTTCCCGGATACGCCGGGGTCGCTGGGCATGGCCATCTCGGAGGCCGTCGAGGCGGCGGTGAAAGACCCGAACGCCTCGTACTCGCTGGGCTCGGTGCTCAACCATGTATTGCTGCACCAGACGGTGATCGGCCAAGAGGCGCTGAAACAACTCGAGTATTTCGGGGTTGCCAAGCTTGATTACCTGTACGCCTGCGCTGGCGGCGGCTCGAACCTGGGCGGCATCGCTTTCCCGTTCATCCGGGAGAACCTGGAGGGGCGTCAGGACGTCAAGATTGTGGCCTGCGAGCCGAATGCGGCCCCGTCGCTGACCAAGGGCGAGTTCCGCTACGACTTCGGCGATACCGCGGGCATGACGCCCAAGCTCAAGATGTACACCCTGGGGCAGGACTTCGTTCCCGACCCAGTACACGCGGGCGGCCTGCGCTACCACGGGATGGCCCCGCTGGTCTCGCACTGCTACCACGAGGGGTATCTGTCCGCGATCGCCATCCGCCAACGGGAGGCTTTCGCTGCGGGCGTGCTGTTCTCAAGGGCGGAAGGGATCATCCCGGCCTCGGAATCCAACCACGCCATCGCGGGCGCCATTCGTCAGGCCAAGCTGGCTACCGAAGAAGGAACATCCCCGGTGATCCTGATCGGGGTCTCCGGCTCCGGGCAGCTGGATCTCCCGGCCTACACGGAGTTCTTGAACGGGGAGATGGCGGATAGCTAAGCGTTGAACGCTCGTCTAAGTTGATGCATTCAACATCAGTTGATGCACAAAACATCAGTTGGGGTTGGCCGTTAAGCCAACCCCAACTGTTTACTGTATGAGCTCTTTGATTTCATCTTCAGAAAGCCCGGTCAAGGAGGCGATCTGGTCGACGTCGAAGCCGGACGCCAACATGCTGTTCGCGACGCGGACTAGTGCGTCGTGCTCACCCTTCGCCTGGCCCTTATCTCCAGCCTCACCGACCATAGATGCCAAGTCGTTGGCCCACTTGAGCTCCATCTCGGCATGTATGCGGGCCTCTTCCTCGGCGCTGAAGTGCCGCACGATAGTCGCGGCCTTGCCGATCATCGGATCCGATTTGCCAGCCATGTCCAACTCCTGTTCGGTCTCGGCAGCAACGAATTTTAGCCACTTCCATAAGGCACTCCCATCGGAATGTTCAGGAAGCTTCATGAGTTCAAGGGTATCGATCTGCAAGACTTCAGAGAAGCGCAATCCGGTTTCCGTCTCGGCCATGTGGAAGCGGTGGTGATACTCATCGTCGGGAAGCAGGTTACAAGCAAGGATGACGATGGTGATCGCCTGACGCAGATCCTTGTAGCGCTTCCCCTTTCCCAACTGTGCTGCCAGCATTCTCGCGTTATAGAACACCACCCTTTCAGCCAGGTTCTCCACGAGTTTTACTTGGATTTCGACGTCTATCGATCGTCCGGATGTGGTCGTCACCATTACATCCAAAATCGACGACTTTACGCTCTGCGATTCCACCGGCAGGTGGGTGTTGGCCAACCGAACTTCCGCATACTCTTCGATGGGTAGTTCAAGGACGGCCTGCAGGAACGCAGTCAAGATGTCGATGTGACGCTCGTCGCCGAATACCCGCTTGAACACCAAGTCCGATCTCGGCGGTATGAGTTTGGTCATCTGCTCTCCTTTCTGCCCCATACATGCGGCCCGGAAATCTAGAATCTTCGAGTTGCGGAATAATCAGGATCGCCGGGTGTCCGATCACGAAGCAGAGGTTCCCTTGGCCCGACGTCTTGCCCATCGCTCTACCCCGTGGAAGAGTGAGAACCATGAAGAAGAATCGCAAGCCGTTGAGCACTTTGTTGCGCGCTCCAATGGGTGCTGTCGACGTCACACGTATTCCGTCCGACGCCACTCCTGGGTATCCGGGGAAGACCAAGAAGGACGCTCTCAAGCTCACCGCGAAGGCAGGGAGGCAGCTCGGGCCGCTGCAGGAGTGTCTGTTTGCTAACGGCAAGGAGAATCCCAACGCGCCGAAGCTGCTGCTAGTGCTGCAGGGGATGGACACCGCAGGTAAGGGCGGGGTGGTGAGCCACACCGTCGGGCTGGTCGATCCCCAAGGGATCAAACTCCACGCGTTCAAGCAGCCGACCGAAGAAGAGAAACAGCACGACTTCCTGTGGCGCATCTCCAACGCGCTGCCCGGGCCGGGCATCATCGGAGTGTTCGACCGCTCCCAGTACGAGGACGTCCTGGTGCAGCGAGTGGACAGCATCGTCCCGCAGGAGGTTTGGGAGAAGCGCTACGACCAGATCAACGAGTTCGAGGCCGGTTTAGTCGAGGGCGGAATGACGATCATCAAGTGTTTCCTGCACATCTCCCCCGACGAACAAAAGAAGCGCCTGAGCGCGCGTTTGGAAGACCCGACGAAGTACTGGAAATTCTCGCCCAACGACGTCGAGGTTAGGGCCAAGTGGCCGGCCTACATGGACGCTTACTCGGCGGCCCTGGAACGGTGCAACACGGACGCCGCGCCGTGGTACGTCATCCCATCGGATAAGAAGTGGTACCGAAACTGGGCGGTGGCCGAGCTGCTGCGCGAGAAGCTCGCGGCCATGCAGCTGAGCTGGCCCAGCCCGGACTACAACATTGAAGTGGAGAAAGAACGGGTTAAGAAGAGCTGAGCGGGCGGCGAGTCGCGCGCAAACATTGTGGTGGGAGCCCGGCTGGGAGACGGGTAAGGCTCGCTGCACCCATATCGTCCGAGCGGACGCCACCATCGGGCGGGTACAAACGAGATAGTTTCTTGGGCACAAGAGAGAGATTCCATTCATGCAATCCCCCAAGACACCATAGGACTGTAAGGGCAGTGGGCAGACACATGCGCTGCAGCCCGAGAGCCGTCGATTCCCTTGTGAAAAGGCAGCTTCGCCTGTCACGGGCTCTGCGGTGCTGGAGGCCTCCACCAGGTGAGGCAAGAAGGACGCCGAATGTTGAGGGCAACCATCCGATCCGTTCCATTCCTGGAAATTCTGGGATTCTATTCCCGACATTTCCGGGAATGGAATAGACTTAAGCCATGGACAAGGGAACATACCGCCCGCGGGTCATCGACTCAGAGCTGGCTGCGGCACTGCAAGCCGCCGGTGCCGTCGTTGTCGAGGGGGCTAAGGGGTGCGGTAAAACGACGACATCGGAACAGATCGCTGCCAGCGGTGTGCACCTGGATCGGGATTCGGCGGCGCGGGCTGCGGGCAGGGAGGCGCCGGAGAGCTTGTTGCCTGGTGAGAACCCACGTCTTATCGACGAATGGCAGCTCGTCCCCGATGTTTGGAACACGATCCGTTCCGAGGTCGACCAGCGCGATACCCCAGGGCAGTTCATCCTCACAGGCTCGGCCACTCCTGCCGACGATGTGACGCGGCACAGCGGCGCGCTGCGCTTCATCCGGCTCCAGATGCGGCCGATGTCCTTGCTGGAATCTGGGGAAAGCAGCGGTAACGCCAGCTTGAAAGCCATGTGGGAAGGGCAGGCGCCCCCGTCTGTTCTGGAGTCGTTGCCACTAAAGAACGTGGTCGATGCCGCCTGCCGGGGAGGCTGGCCCAGCTCGCTCAATCTCGACCTTTCGGCGGCCATGACCTTGAACCGCTCATACTTGCGCATTATGGCTAGCGTTGAGATAGCCACTGTCGACGGAAAGAAGCGCGATCCGCTCAAAGTTGAAGCCCTCCTGAGCGCGTTAGGGCGCAACACGGCCACTTATGTCTCCAACCGCGTGTTGCAGGCCGACTCGGCTGAGTACGGGGAAAGCATCGACCCGAAAACGATTGCCAGTTATCTCGACGCTTTGGAACGGCTATGGGTGCTGGTGCCGCAACACGCGTGGGGCGGGCACCTCCAGTCGAGCGCTGCCGCGCGCAAAGCCTCGAAAAGACACCTCGCGGATCCCTCGTTAGCTGTCGCCGCGATGGAAGCCGGGCCGCAAGATCTGCTGGAAGATCGAGCAGCGTTAGGCCAAGTATTCGAAACACTGGTGTTCCGCGACCTCAGCGTCTACGCGCAGTCGATGGGTGCCAGCGTTCGTGCTTTCCAGGACAAAGACGGCAAAGAACTGGACGCCGTCATCGTGAAAGGCGTGCACTGGGCAGGGATCGAAGTCAAACTGTCAGGAACCCCCACGATCCTGGACACGGCAGCAGCCAACCTCACGGCCATCGCCCGGCGAATGACACGCGCACCGCAATTCCTTGCGATCATCACAGCAAGCGGGCCAACCTACACCCGCAAGGACGGCGTACACGTAGTATCAATCACCCAACTTGGGCCGTAACACAGGCCCGCACACGCGAGAGCTTGCGGGGGAAAAGACATATCAAGTTGGGATTGCCTGCCTCTTGCCCGAGGCGGGCGCATATGTCCTACGTAGGTCTATGCGCAATCTTTGGGCTCGTCTTAGCTTTCTGCGTGTTCACAACCAGCAAGCGCTCGCTGGCGGCCACGGCTGCGGTGAATGCGGGTGTGGGGCTGATAGCGATTTGGCAAGGTTTCAGTGAACTCGGCCCAACATCCGGCGGGTAGGCTGGATGCAGCCGCTCATTGGAAGGAGCCGATGTGTTAGTCCGCCCCCCGGCTGTTGCCGGTTCGTTCTATCCCGCCGAGCGCGGCGAGCTGCGCGGAATGGTGATGAAATTGCTTGCCGATGCGCATTCGACCCAAGCTTATGTTGATCCGCCGGCCGCGATCATCGTTCCGCACGCGGGCTATATCTATTCCGGTTCGACGGCCGCACTCGGCTACTCCCACGTCTCCGGCTTTTCCCACGTCGTCATTTATGGGCCGACGCACCGGGTCGGCATCCACGGGATCGCACTGCCCGGTGCAGACGCGTTCGCCACTCCGCTCGGGAAGGTTCCGCTGTGGGCCGAGGGTGTGGCCGCGGCCGAGTCCCTGGAAAAGGTCGAGATTGCACCCCAGGTTCACGAGCATGAACACTCACTGGAGGTGCAGCTCCCGTTCATCCAGCAGGTGCTGCCTGATGCGGACATCTTGCCGCTGGCCGTCGGTTGGGTTGAGCCTGGCGTCGTCGCCGAGGTGATTGCCGCGCTGGCCGGGCCCGATGTGTTGACCGTCATCTCCTCGGATCTATCCCACTATCTTTCCTACGACGACGCCCGCGATCTCGACCGCTCTACGATCACCCAAATCCTGCAGCTCGATCCCTCACTCGACCACGAGCAGGCGTGCGGCGCGACCCCGGTCAACGGAATGCTGCTCGCCGCCGAGGAGCTCGGCCTCGCGCCCGTCCTGTATGGGGCCAACAATTCGGGTGACACCGCAGGCGACAAGCGCCGGGTCGTCGGATATTCGAGCTTCGGGTTCTACCCGCCGGAGAATGCGTACAAATGATGTTTACCGACGCCCAGGGTCAGCTCCTAATCTCCCTTGCCAGAGCCTCCATCGCTGGGAAATTTCACCCGACGGACGAACTGCCGGATGCCGATTTCTTGCGTCAACCCGGGGCTTCGTTCGTCACCTTGACGAAGCACGGCCAGCTGCGCGGTTGCATCGGTTCGCTGGAGGCCTGGCGCAAGCTCGGGGACGACGTGCGATCCAACGCTCGCTCGGCGGCTTTCTCCGACCCGCGCTTCTACCCGGTAAGCGAGGACGAATTGGCGGATATTCGCATCGAAGTTTCGGTGCTGACCGCGCCCGCGGCACTAGAGTTCGCTGGCCAAAGCGACGCCCTGGCCAAGCTCCGCCCCGGAACCGACGGGGTGATCTTGAGAGCCGGCGGTCGGCGGGCCACCTTCTTGCCGCAAGTGTGGGAGGAACTGCCGAGCCCGGGCGAGTTCATGGCCCAGCTCAAACGCAAAGCCGGGCTGCCCGCGGATTACTGGAGTGATGACGTCGAACTTGAGATCTACCAGGTGCAAGCGTTTAGCGAGCGATCATGAACCTCACGCGCTCTGAGTTCGACAGCCGCCCCGGGTCAAGCCCGGGGACGAACGGGTCAAGCCCGGGGACGAACGAGTTGTGTTCGAGGACAGAAACGGCCGCAACCCCCCAACCGTCATGCTTTGCGCAGTCGCAGACCGCGACCGAACCCAGTCCCCACCCAGTCTTCAAGGGAATTTGCGACGAACAACACCTAAACAAGACCCACGAGAGATCCCGCGACTACGCGCGGGATGACGAATGTGGTTACTGCCCCGGGTCAAGCCCGGGGACGAACGGGTCAAGCCCGGGGACGAACGGGTCAAGCCCGCGTACGCCCAACTCCCAAACAAAACAGAACCCCACCGACTTCCGCATCGCGGATTTCTGGCATACCGTCGGCGATCGGGTGCAGTGCGATCTGTGCCCGCGCGAGTGCCGGATGCGCGAGGGGCAGCACGGCTTTTGCTTCATCCGGCAGAACGTCGGCGGCCAGTTGGTGCAGCTCGCGTACGGCAAACTCTCGGGGCTCAGCGCTGACCCGATCGAGAAAAAGCCGCTCTACCACTTCTATCCGGGTTCGCTTGCGCTGAGCTTCGGAACTGCCGGGTGCAATCTCGCCTGTAAGTTTTGCCAAAACTGGGGCATCTCCAAGGCCAAACGCATGCAGATTCTCAGCCAGGATGCCCCGCCCGATGACATCGCGCGGCTGGCCAAGCACTTCGGCTGCCGCTCGGTTGCGTACACCTACAACGACCCGATCGTCTTCGCCGAATACGCCATCGACACCGCCCAGGCCTGCCGCGACGCGGGGATTGCGAACGTAGCCGTCTCGGCCGGTTACATCTCCAAGCAGGCCCGCGGGCCGTTCTTCAGCCCGATGGATGCGGCCAATATCGACCTCAAATCTTTCAACCCGGACTTCTACCGCAAGGTGACGGGGGCCGAACTCTCCGTCGTGCTCGACAATCTCGCCTGGCTGCGTTCGACGCCCGTTAGGCTGGAGATCACCACGCTCTTGATCCCCGGGATGAACGATTCCGATTCCGAAATCCTCGCACTCACCAAGTGGGTGCGTGACAACCTGAGTGCCGACGTCCCACTGCACTTCTCCGCCTTCCACCCGGCCTACCGGATGCAGGACGTGGGCCGTACCCCGCCGTCAACCGTGCGCCGAGCCCGGGAACTGGCGCTGGACGTCGGGCTGGAATATGTGTACACCGGCAATATCGCCGACACCGAGGGCTCGACGACGTACTGCCCAGCCTGCGGGGCCACAGTGATCGCCAGGGACGGCTACCGCGTGACGGTAAACAACCTGGTAGACAACTGTTGCCCGGCCTGTGGCAAGCGCATTCCCGGGCGCTTTAGCCAAGCAGATGCTGCTTTAGGAACGTGAGCGCAACCGGCAGCGCCTCGTCCTCGTAGCCCTCGCCGTGTTTGCTTCCCGGGATGGTCATGGTCTGGACGATCAGGCCGTTTTCGGACAGCGCCTTGCCAAGTTTGAAGATCTCGTCGCAGGGCACGAGCTCGTTGGTGGAGTTCGCCAGCAGCATCGGCCCGGCTTGGGAGTTCACCCGGTGGATTGGGTTGGTATCGCCGATGTGGGTGAGGTCGCCGCCGAGCAAGTTGAGCACCAGCCACTTGTAGTAGGCATCATTCGCGCCCTTTTGGTCGATCTTGTTAGACGGCACGTTCGGGTCGATGTGCAGCTGCTTGGGAACCACGTTCGGATGGGCGACCATGAAATCGTCGAGCGCGAGCAGCCCCGACCACGACACGCACGGGAAGCCGTAGTGCAGCGACGCCTCCACTGATAGATTTCCGCCCGACGACGCCCCAAAGAACGCCGTTCGCGTGCGGTCGATGCCGTAGTCAGAGCCCAAGAGCCACTCGGTGGCCGCGAACAGATCCGAGCGCTGGCATGGGAAAAGATTTTCCTTGCCGTCGGCCAGCCGATAGTTGACGGCGAACACCTGATACCCCTCGCCCGCCAGCCGCTGGGCCAACGGCCCGTCCTTGGCCTTGTCGCCCTGCCACCAACCGCCGCCGTGGGTGAGGATGACGGTGGCGCCGTTCGGATCATCCGGGATGTAGGCGTCGAGCCTTTGCATCCGATGACGCCCATAAGCGATGTTCTTGCTTGTTTTCATCTGGCTCCCAACGAAATAACACCTACTTTCACTCTACGTGCGTTGGGGAGATGTGGCAATCGCGGGCTGCCTCCTGGCGTCACAGGTGCCAGACAACGCGACAGCCCATCACAGCAGATACTTGCGAAGCGGCGTCAGCTTGATTAGCGAGCCCAGGGCGATGGAGCCGAAGTAGCAGAACAGGAACATCAGCAGGCCGTTGTCGCGGTAGCCCGTCAGAGAAGTCAAGACTTCGCGGATTACCGAGTGGCCGATGAAGATCGCGATTCCGATCGAGCCCAGCCAGGCGACCACCTTGCGCATCCACACGGCCAGGTGCGGCTCTGCCCACTGGCACAGGATCACGATCCCGGCGCTGATCAGCACCGCAGCCGCCACCGAAATCACCGGGGTGCCGAGCCAGATGCCCTTGGGGTGGAGTTCGTCGAATACCTCGAAATACGCCCCCACCAGCGGAACGACGACCAGCGCCAGCCCAATCAGCGCCGTGCGCCCCGGCGTGGGCCTGCCGAGGCCGCCGCCCAGCCAGCCGGACTGCAGCTTGCGGAATGCGCGGCCGCAGCACATGAAGAAGACGACGACCAGGCCCATGCCCAAGTCCTCGGGGATGGCGACGATCGTCTCGCGCGAGAACGTGCCCCACGCAACACCAAAGATGCCGACGGCCCACGGCAGCAGCGGATGCGGACGTCCAAGCCAGGCCGTCATTGAGATAGAAAGCTTCGCCTTGACGGCCAACTTGCGCCAGATCGGATGCTCGCCGCCTGCCCAACGGAAGATCAGTACCCCAGACCACATGGCGGTGATGAACCACAGCGCACCCCAGAACTGCCTGGGGCCCTGCACGTAGTCGCCGCCCAGCAGCGCCTGGACAAACACCGAGTTGAGCGGCTGCTCAGCAGTGGGGAACAAGGGGCGGTCGGGGAACTGCCAGATAACGCATTCGGCCACCGAAATCGCTAGCCAACACACATAGGGAACGAGCAGTTTTCGGGAGCGGCGGCGCAGCTCGTCGGTAAAGGAGCGATGTTCATTCCACAGGTAGCCGGAGATGAAGAAGAAGATTGGGACGTCCCAGGCCACCATCAGGTGGTGCAGCCACAGGTACGAATCGGTGGTGGTGTGCCCGACGACGACCGCCGCCAGACCCAGCATCCTCGCCAGATCGAGCGCGACGGAGCGCTGGCCGCTCGCACCGTTTTGGGTAGCGCCAGGCCGCGTGGGTGGGATAGATGTTGCTGGCGACATGTCCCTCACTCCTCGCTTGCCCTTGCGCTCCGGCCAAGCCTACTTTCCGGCAACGAAGCGCGCTATAGCTCTTTACGGTTTTCTCCGACTTTCGTCCGTCATAGAAGACGTCCAAAATCGCCAACGCCGAAAACGAGCGAAACATTCCCACCCTAGACTTCCGCCCGTGGGAACCAGGGAGAGCGGCCTGTTGGCGGGGGCCGGGGCGTACCTGTTTTGGGGCGTCTTCCCGCTGTACTTCCTGCTGATCGCCGCGGCCTCCCCGATGGAGGTGATCGCCTACCGGATCTCCTGCTCGCTAGTGTTCTCCCTTGCCGCAGCGGCAATCACTGGCCAGCTGGGAGCCCTGCGAGCTCTCTTGCACGAGCGTCGTACATTCTGGGTTTTGGCCGGGGCCGGGGTGTTGGTCGCCTCCAACTGGACAATCTACGTTTGGGCCGTGCTCGCCGGGCACGTGGTCGACGCCGCACTCGGGTACTTCGTAAACCCGCTGCTCACCGCGCTGTTGGCCGTTGTCTTCTTGAAAGAAAAACTCCGGCCCTTGCAGATCGCCGCCCTGTCGCTGGGTGCACTCGCCGTACTGGTGATCTCCGTCGGCTACGGGCAGATCCCGTGGGTGGCGCTGCTGCTGGCCCTCACTTTTGGTTTCTACGGGCTCATCAAGAAACAGGTTTCGGCGAGCGTTTCGCCGCTGGTGGGCCTGACCGTCGAGACCCTGCCCATCACTCCCCTGGCTCTGGGGTACATCTTTTATCTGCAATCGACGGGCGCGGGTACGCTCCTGCACTCGCCGGTTCACACGGCGGCCCTGCTCAGCGCCGGAATAGTGACGGCCGTCCCCCTGCTTCTCTATGCGACGGCCGCCGGGCGAATCCCGTTGTCAACCTTGGGTTTGCTGCAGTACATCTGCCCGGTGGGCCAGTTCCTGCTCGGGGTACTGGTCTTCGCCGAGCAGATGCCGCCGGCCAGATGGGCGGGCTTTGCGCTGATCTGGGTCGCGCTGTGCGTGCTGACGTGGGACTTGCTGCGGGGGCGAAGAACGGTAGCGGCTTGATACTGGGCCGCTGCATGTTGAATCCAGCGATGGGAGAGATCCCGCGGCTGCGCGCGGGATGACGAGAGAGGGAATAACCGGGATGAAGCGGCGAATAGATCGAAGTACCCCGACCTCCAGTATGAACGGATCAAACCAGGAGCGATAAACAACCCCAACCGTCATCCTGCGCGAAGTCGCAGGATCACACCGGGACTCACCTACAGATCCCGCGACTGCGCGCGGGATGACGAAAAAGGGATTTGCGCGGGATGACGAAGAGGGATTTGCGCGGGATGACGAAGAGGGATTTGCGCGGGATGACGATGGGCGGGAATGCTCAGGACAAAGGGACGGGTGACGAAGAGCGAGCATTAGCACGGCCCGCCCCGGATCAGAGTCCGGGGACGGTTGCCCGCCCCAACTAGATACTTGCGTGACGCAAGCATCTAGTGTAAAGTTCTTCGCCTACCAAGGGGATGCATATGAGTGGGATTACGCTGAGGGAAGCCGGGGATGAGATGGAAATTTCAGATTCCGAGACCGCCGCACCCGCTCGCGACGCCGAGTCCTATGCGGCCATGGAGGAGCTCTTCACCGCACTCATGGCCTCTTACCGGGCACTGAGAAGGCACTTCTCGTTCCCGGAGGCCGGACTCACGCGCACGCAGGCCACGATTCTCAACATGCTCGGCCGTCGGGGCTCTGCCCGGATCAGCGAGCTGAACCCGGAGGTGGGGCTGGACCAGTCCGTCGTCTCCAGGCAGGTGCGGGCGTTGGAGAAACGTGAGTTCGTCCGTCGGGCTAAAGATCCCAGGGACGGGCGGGCGTCGGTAATCGAGCTGACGACCAAGGGCCGCGAAACCTTGAACCAAATCTGGGAGTCGCGCTATGCGCTCCTGGACGGGGCCCTGCGGGAAGCCCCCATCGCCGCTTTGGGCGAAACCACGAAGATACTGGAAAAGATAACGAAGGCCTGGTCACAGGCCGAGGAGTGAGTTGAAAGAGACTAGCAAGACAACAACGATAGACGTCTCCCACACCGGGGAATTGAAGGAATACCCGGTCTATTCCCACAAAATGATCATGGAGGTTCTCTCGGGCCTGATGATCTCAATGTTCGCCTCGAACATCGCAAGCACGATCGTCACCAATGCGCTGCCGGTCATCTCCAGCAACTTGGGCTCAAGCCAGCACGAGTACACCTGGATCGTCACCTCGACGCTGCTGGCCTCCACGGCCACCACGCCGATTTGGGGCAAGCTCGCCGACATGTTCAACAAGCGCAAGCTGCTGCTCGCC
>JAISTE010000056.1 GCA_031272825.1 Propionibacteriaceae bacterium
ATCCTGCGACTGCGCGCAGGATGACGAGAAGGAAGCCGTCGCTTCAGATCCTGCGACTGCGCGCAGGATGACGAGAAGGAAGCCGTCGCTTCAGATCCGGCGACTGCGCGCGGGATGACGAGAAGGGGAACCGCGGCTATCGTCATTGCGTCTCGCGCTCCACCCCTGGTGGCAGCGGCCCGTGATAGTCGGGCCCGTAGGCGCCCGGTGCCGGGCGGCGCTTGCGCAGCGGCGCCTTGACACCCGGTGCCAGCCTGCGGGTGAACACCAGAAATCCGGTGTGCCCGGAGGTCGCGTGTCCCGGGCGGATGGCTAGCCCTTCGGCGTGCCAGCCGCGGATGGTCAGTTCCCTGGCCTCGGGTTCGATGAAGCCGCCGTGGGCGCGGATGGTGTCCATCGTCCGTCCCATCTGGGTGGTGGTGGTCACATAGCAGGTGAGGATTCCGCCGGGCTCCAACACCCGGGCCACGGTGTCGATGCAGTTCCACGGGTCGAGCATGTCGAGCACCGCGCGGTCTACGGGTTCATCGCGCACGACGTCGTTCAGCGAGCCCAGCGTCAGCACCCATGCCGGGTGCGGAGCGCCGAAGAACGTCTCGACGTTGCGCTGGGCGATCTTGGCAAAGTCCTCGCGTTGTTCGTAGGAGAACAGCGTTCCGGTCGAGCCGATGGCCCTGAGCAAAAACAAGGAGAGCGCTCCCGAGCCGACGCCCGCCTCCAGTACCCGCGCGCCGGGGAAGATGTCGGCCTCCACCAAGATAGAGGCGGCGTCCTTTGGGTAGATGATCTGTGCCCCGCGCTTCATCGAGACTGCGTGTTCGCGCATCACGGGGCGGAAGACCAAGAATTCCATGCCCCCCGCGGAAGTCACGACTTGCCCATCGGGGCCGCCGATGACGTCGTCGAGCGAGACCGTGCCCTTGGTTGTGTGCCAGATGCCGCCGGGTTGCAGCAGAATGGAGTGTCTGCGGCCTTTTGGATCGGTGATGGTGACCCGCTCGCCGGGCTGCAAGGGCCCGGTGTGTACGCCGTTTAGTTCACTCATGTTGCAACCCCCAAAGTCCGAGCTCGCCGCCCGAGCCGAAGCAGTAGTCGAAGGTGGTGACGCCTTCGGCCAGGATCAAGATGCCGTCTTCTTGGGAGATGGGCAGCACGGTGGCGTCCTTCACCGCCTGGGCCTGGATGGCGTCGATCTCCTTGTCTACGTCCGCTTCTTTCGACGACGAAGGGCGGGTGATCCAATCGTCTACCAGCGCCACGACGTCGTCGGTCGATTTTTGCGGCAAGCGATCGAGATAGGCCTGGAGCCAGCCCCCAGCCGAGTTGGTGCGCGCGCCCAGATCCGTGAGCTGCAGGTCGGTATCGCCCCGGTCTTGAACCTGCACCGAGATTGAGCCGATTTCCTCGATGCGGTCGCGCAGCACGAGCGCCAGGTCTTTCATCCCCGGCGCGGTGGCGTCGTAGCCCAAGGTCAGGTTCTTGCGCGCGCCCTTCAGGGTCTTTACCTTGGCCGGGCTCTTCGGGAAGGCCGACGAGTAGCCCTCGATGCCCTGAGGGATCAAAGAATCTAGGGTGCGGTCGCCTTGTACTGCCTCCGAGACGGCCTCACGCAGTTCGTCGTCGGCAAAGTACTCCGACTGCGTGTTCCACATCAGCCGCGTTACGCGCTGGCCATCGAGAGGGAAGCGGTGGTACTTGGGAGAATCCTCGCTCCCGGCGAGAATCCGGTCGATGGCAGTATCCGAGAGGGTGCGCCAAACGGCTTCGGCCTCGCCCGCGGCCAGCGTCTCCTCGGCTGCGGTCGCGTCCTGGACGCGCAGAACCAGCTCATCCAAGTGCCCGGTGTTGGGGCCGGCATAGTCGGCAAACTTGCTGAACACTACGGTATCTGCCGAGCACTCTTCCACCTTGTAGGGCCCCGATCCGACGGCCGGGGTTTCCAGCGGCAGGAAGGAGTCCGGGTCGAAGTGCTCGGCGGGCAGGATGGAGGCCGACGGGGAGGAGAGTGCGTAGCCGAACTGGTTGTCAGGCCCGGTGAGCTCGAAGTTCACCACCTTGTCGTCGCTGGTGGTGATCCGGCGCAGCGAGGCGAAACCGAGGTTGGTAGCCGCCGCCTTGGAAAGGCGCAGGGCCCGGTTTATGGAAAACTGCACGTCCTTGGCCGTGACGGGTTGGCCGTCGTGGAAAGTGACGCCCTCGATCAGGGTGCACTGGTACTTCTTCTCGCTCACGAACAGGCAGTCGGCTGCGTCGGGCTTGAGTTCTTTGCTCACGGCGTCGACCCGCAAGAGCCGCTGGTAGACGTTCGCGACTATCAGCAGATCGGTGTCCTTCTCGGCCGCCGCCGGGTCGGCGGTCAGCGGGGCTCTGGAGGTGAGCACGGTAAACGGGCGCGCGGGCGTCGGGGTGGGGGTGACGGTATCCGTCGGAACCGGGGGTTCGGGTTGCACGCACCCGGCCAGCAGCAGGCATAGCGCGATCAAGCCAAGTTTTCTCATCGGCAGCGAGCCTATCGGATGTTGAAGTACTTGGCCTCGGGGTGATGCACAACGATGGCATCGGTGGAGAACTCGGGAACGAGTTGGTAGTTCTCCGTCAGGCTCACCCCCAGGCGCTCGGCATCTAGCAGCTCGAAGAGCTTCTCGCGGTCAGCCAAATCGGGTATGGCCGGGTACCCGAAGGAGTAGCGCGAGCCCTGATATGCCTGATGGTGAAGTACGTCCAACTTGGTACCGTCGGGTGCGAAGCGCAGCTCGGAGCGCACCCGGGCGTGCCAGGCCTCCGCCAGCGCCTCGGCCAGCTGCGCGGCCAGGCAGTTCAGCTCCAGATAGTCGCGGTAGCGCCCGGCCTCGAAATACGATTGGACGGCCTGAGTCAACCGCTCCCCCACCGTCACCAGCTGCAGTTCGACGACGTCCTCGCCTAGCTCCTCGGCCTCTTCCTCGTCGCGGAAGTAGTCGGCCAGGCAAAGCCGCTTACCGCCCGATTGCCTGGGGAAGTCGAACTCGATCCCGGCCACGTCCAGCACGTTGCCGCGCGAGTGGCAGGGGAAGTAGCCGTAGACAACGCCGAGGTCGGCTAGGTCTTCGGTGAGCAAGACGTCGATCCAGTGGCGCAGCCTGGGCTTTCCGACGGTCTCGACCAGCTCCTCGTAGGAGGGGCCGTCCTTCGATGGTTTGAGCCCCCACTGCCCGGCGAACAGCGCGCGCTCGTCGATCCAGTCGACGGCGTCTTTCAGTGAGACGCCTTTGACCACCCGGGTTCCCCAGAACGGAGGTTCGGGGACGGGAATCCGGCGCTGGACGTCGGATCGGCATTGATCGACGGGAGTATCCGGCTTGGCCGCGCGGGCCCGGTGCTGCTTGGGTTCTGGAAGCTGGGAACCCGTGGTTATCGAATCCAGCACCCGCAGGCCCTCGAAGGCGTCCTTGGCGTAATAGACCGGACCGGCGGCCACCTGCTCCAGATCGTCGCGGACGTATTCCCTTGTCAGCGCCGCACCGCCGAGGATGACGGGCGTATCGTGGCCGCGTTCGGAAAGCCAAATGAGATCGTTGCGCATCACCTGGGTGGACTTGACCAGCAGGCCGGACAGGCCAATGGCGTCGGCGTGCTGCTCCTCGGCGGCCGCCCAGATGGCCGGGATGGGAACCTTGATGCCCAGGTTGACCACCTTGTAGCCGTTGTTGGACAAGATGATGTCCACCAGGTTCTTGCCGATGTCGTGTACGTCCCCGGCGACGGTCGCCAGCACCAAGGTGCCCTTAGCGGCGGTTTCGGACTTGTCCAGGTGCGGCTCCAAGATGTTGACGGCCTGCTTCATAACCTCGGCCGAGGCCAGCACGAAGGGCAGCTGCATCCGGCCGTCGCCGAACAGCTCGCCGACCTCCCGCATCCCCTCCAGCAGGTCTTCGTTGATAATCGCCAGGGCCGACTTTTGTTCCAGTGCTTCGGCCAGATCTGCCTCCATGCCATTTGCCTGCCCAACGACGATTCGCCTGGTCAAGCGCTCGTTCACCGGCAGGGCAGCGAGCTCCTCGGCCTGCTTGGCGCGGGTATCGGCCAGCGAGACGCCCTCGAACAGCTCGATGAATGCACTCAAGGGGTCGCCTTGGGATCGGTCGTCGTCGATGAGGGCCTTCGCGGCTTGCACCTGCTCATCGGGAATCCGATCCACGGGCAAGATCCTGGCGGTGGCGACGATGGCAGCGCTCAACCCCGAGCGGTAGGCGGCATGCAGGAACACCGAGTTGAGCACCTGCCGGGCCGCCGGATTCAGCCCAAAGGAAATGTTGGAGACCCCTAGGATGAATCCGCAGCCCGGATGGCGGGCGCTGAGCTCCTTGATGGCTGCGAGGGTTTCCAGCCCGTCGCGGCGGACTTCTTCCTGGCCGGTGGTGATCGGGAAGGTCAGGGTGTCGATCAGGAGGTCTTCTTCGGCAAAGCCTTGCTTGGTCAGCGCCCCGATCAGGCGCTCGGCGACCGCGAGCTTGTCGGCCTTGGTGCGCGCCTGGCCGTCCTCGTCGATGGTGAGGGCCAGCAAGGCCGCCCCGTGTTCCTTGGCCAAAGCGCAGACTTCGGCAAAACGCGAGCCCGGGCCGTCGCCCTCTTCGAAGTTGACCGAGTTGATGATCGAGCGCCCGCCTAAGCACTCCAGCCCGGCGCGCAGAACCTCGGGATCGGTGGAATCGAGCATTATCGGCAGTGGGACGGCCAGCGCCAGCCGAGAGGCCAGCTCGCGCATGTCCCGGGCCGAGTCCCGGCCCACATAGTCGACGCAGACGTCCAGCACGTGGGCCCCGGCCTCCGATTGCTGACGGGCGATCTCCACGCAGGCGTCCCAGTCGTCGGCGAGCAGCGCCTCGCGGAAGGCCTTGGAGCCGTTGGTGTTGTTGCGCTCCCCCACGTTCAAGTAGGAGACGTCCTGGCGCAGGTCGACGGCTGAGTACAGCGAGGAGACCTGGGCGGGTCGGCTGCCGCGCTTCATGGCGGGCAGCTGCCTGCCGACCCTGGCGGCCAGCTCGGCGATGTGCGCCGGGGTGGTGCCGCAGCAGCCGCCGACCAGGTTCAGCCCGTAGTCGCGCACGAATCCGGCCACATACTGAGCAAACTCGGGGGCCTGCAGCGGGTAGATGGCCCCGGCCTCGGTGAGCTCGGGCAGCCCGGCGTTGGGCATACAGGTGAGCCACAGGCCGGTGTTTTGGGCGAGGTACCGCAGCTGCTCGCTCATCTGCTCCGGGCCGGTGCCGCAGTTCATGCCGATGCCGTCGACCCCGAGGGCTGCGATGGAAGCGGCCACCGCCGAGACGTCGGAGCCCAGCAGCAGCGTGCCGTTGGTCTCAAAGGTCACCGAAACTAGGATCGGCAGATCTTTGCCCTTGACCGCAAGCGCGCGCTTAACGCCGATAATGGCGGCCTTCGCCTGCAGCAGGTCTTGGCAGGTTTCGATCTGGAAGCCGTCCACTCCCCCGTCGATCAGCCCCTCGGCGGCGATCTGGTAGTGGTCGCGCAGCACCGCGTAGGGGGCGTGTCCGAGGGAGGGCAGCTTGGTGCCGGGGCCGAGGGAGCCGAGCGCGAATCTGGGCTTGTCGGGGGTGGATTCTGCGTCGCAAGCCTCCCTGGCGATCACCGCGGCGGCTTTGGCCAGCTCGTAGGCGCGGTCGGTGATGCCGTATTCGCCGAGCGATCCGTAGTTCGCCCCGAAGGAGTTGGTTTCGACGCAGTCGGAGCCCGCGCGCAGGTACTCGGTGTGGATTTCGGAGATTACTTCAGGACGGGTGACGTTCAGTATCTCGAAACAGCCCTCGTGCCCTTGGAAATCAGCATCGGAAAAATCGTGCTTTTGCAACATGGTGCCCATGGCTCCGTCGGCCAGCAGCACCCGCTCCCGCAAGGCGTTTCTGAGATCTGTCACGTCCGTAGTCTAGCCACAGCCGCCGGTCACTGGTTTGTTCGCAGTACCTAGATGGAACTAGGGGCGGTTCACCCCGGCGGCCAAGCGGCGCAGCTCCTCGACCACCTTGTCCGGGTCTTCGGCTGAATAGGCGGCCGATCCGGCGACGAAGACGTTGGCCCCAGCTCCTGCGGCCCGCTCGATGGTCTTGGGGCTGATCCCGCCGTCGACCTCCACCCAAATCTCGGTTCCCCGGGCAGCAGCGAGCTCGCGGACGCGGGCGATCTTGGCCTCCATATCCGACATGTAGGACTGCCCTCCGAAGCCGGGTTCGACGGTCATCACGAGTACCATGTCGGCTGCGTCCAGCAGCTCTTCGTAGGGGTCGATGGGTGTGGCGGGTTTGAGGGCGAAGCAGGCCCGCGATCCGAGTGCATGCAGCTGACCGATGAGCTTTGCCGGGTTTTCGCTGGCCTCGATGTGGAAGGTGACGGATTCACACCCGGCCTCGGCGTAGGCAGGGGCCCAGCGGTCGGCGTCGGAGATCATGAGGTGGACGTCCATGGGCTTATCGCTCTTCGTACGCAGATCTGAGATCACCGGCAGGCCGAAGCTGAGGTTGGGCACGAAGTGGTTGTCCATCACGTCGAGATGGACAAAGTCTGCACTCGGGATTCGCGCGACCTCGTCAGCGAGGGCGGACAAATGCGAGTTCAACACCGATGGCGAGATAAGGATTTCCACGTGGGCAAGCCTATATCTTCCGATTCACTTCTTTCGCAGCACCGCTAGGAACATCGCATCCGTACCGTGGCGGTGGGGCCACAGCTGCACATAGTCGCCCTCGGAGCACTCGGGCACGTTCGGCAGCAGCGAGGCCGCACGCTCGAACTCGAAGTCTGTGCGCTCCAGCGATTCGAGTACCCTGACGGTCTCGTCCAGGTGCGGTGAGCAGGTGACGTAGGCCGCCGCTCCCCCGGGCTTGAGCGCATCCAGGGCCGAGTTCAGCAAGGCTCGCTGCAGCCCGGCCAACTCTTGTATGTCGTCCAAGGATTTGCGCCAGCGGGCATCGGGGCGGCGGCGCAGCGCCCCCAGGCCCGAACACGGGACGTCGGCCAGCACCCGGGAGAATGAGCCCGGTTTCCAGGGCGGCTGGGTACCGTCGGCCTGGATGACGGGCGCCCGGTAGAGCCTGAGATTATCCCGCACCAGCTTCGCCCGGTGTTCGTGCAGCTCGGCGGCTAGGAACGAGTCCCCGTTTTGGTCGGCAAAACCGGCCAGCAGCGCCGACTTTCCGCCAGGTCCTGCGCACATGTCCAGCCAGGGGCCGGGCGGGGCGTCGGCGCGGGAGAGGGCGAGCGCCACCAGTTGCGAGCCCTCGTCTTGGACTGAAGCCCTGCCGTCCTTTACCGCCGTGATCTCGCCGGGGGTACGGTCGGCGTAGACGCCGTAGGGTGAGTACTTGGCCGCCTCACAGGATGAGAACTCGGAAAAGTCAGCCAGGCCGGGCCGCAGGGCGAGCATCACGCGCGGCGGCTGGTTGTCGGCCTCCAGTGCGGGTATGAGCTCTTCGCTAGGCAGGACGTCGGCGAAGGCCTGGACGATCCAGCCGGGGTGAAAGGTCGAGAGGGCGAGCAGATCGGCGTCGTCTTGGGCGATCTGCACGATCCAGTCTTCGAGTTCTTGTTTTGCGATCTTGCGGCAAATGGCGTTGACTAGCCCGGTAACTCGCTGGCCGAGCTCGGCTCTGGCGAGCTTCACCGTCGAGTCGACGGCGGCGTGTTCGGGCGTGCGCATCAGGAACAGCTGTTGGCAGGCCATGCGCAGCAGCACGAGCACTCCGGGCTGGAACCAGTTGAGCGCTCTGCCGGAGGCCGCGGTGATGATGCGGTCGAAGGTGCCTTGCGCCCGGCAAGAACCAGCAACCAGCTCGGTTGCGAGCGCGGCCTCGCGGTGGTCTAGCCCGGCGCTGGCCTTGGCCAGCTCCAGGTTTGCGTAGGCTCCGTCGCGTTCGACCTTGAGCAGTGCTCGGTAGGCGGCCTTGCGCCCGTCGTGTTTAGCCAAAGCGCAGCTCCCCGTGCAGCCCGCGGCCCCAGTCGGCGGCCCGCATAGCCTTCTTGCCCTGGGGTGCCACCTCACGCAGCGCAAGCGTTCCTTCGCCTGTGCCGACGAAGAAATCGTGCTTCATGGCTAGCCCAAATCCGGGCTGCAGGATCGGTTCGGCGACCACGGATGCGGCCAGGATCTTCACTCTGGTTTGAGATAGCATCGTCCAGGCGCTCGGGGCGGGGTTGCAGGCGCGGATCTGGCGTTCGAGTTCGATTGCCGGGCGCGACCAGTCGAGCTTGGCCTCGGCGACCGTGAGCTTGGGGGCCAAGGTGACGCCCTCCGTCGGCTGTTCCACCGCCTTGGCGGTTCCAGCCTCCAGCGCATCCAGCACTTCGAGCAGCGCGGCAGCCCCGATACCGGTGAGCGCTTCGAGCAGCTCGCCGGAGGTTCTGCCATCCACCGGCTCTTCTACCTGGGTAAACACCGGCCCGGCGTCGAGTTCCTTTACGATGCGGAAGATGGATACTCCGGTGAGTGCGTCACCGGCTTCGACGGCCCGCTGCACCGGAGCCGCACCCCGCCAGCGCGGCAGCAACGAGTAGTGAACGTTGATCCAGCCCTGGCGCGGCACATCCAGGAGCTCTTGCGGCAGCAGCCCGCCGTAGGCGACGACCGGGCAAGCCTCGGGTTCGAGCTCGCGCACGCGCGCCAGCAGCGCCGGATCTTTGGCAGAGAGCTTGAGCACCTCCAGCCCCGAATCCTGGGCAAGCTGGGCGACCTCGGAGGGAACCAGCTTGGACGAACGTCCCCTCGGGGCGTCGGGGCGGGTAAGCACACCCACCACCTCGTGCGGCGAGGCCAGCAGTGCTTCCAGGGTGTCGGCGGCGACCCGGGGGGTGCCCGCGAAGAGTATGCGCATTCAGATCCTTTCGGGGTCGACGGCCACACGCAGCGGCCCTGCCAGTTTACGGCTCGAACGCTCGGCCGCCACAGCCTTGACGGCCCGCACCAACTCACTGCCTAGGGCAAGGGGTGCGCGCAAGGTGGCCCTGGAATCCACCGAACCCTCGCTGTCAAGGGGATACGGCCCGGAGATTCGGGTTTCTTTGGGTGCGTTGAGCTGTCTTACGGCCTCTTGCACCACAGCCTCGGGGCCTTCCAGCGTGATCAGCTTCCACACCGGGGGGAACCCGGCCTCGGCACGCTGAGCCAGCTCAGATTCGGAGAATCCAACCGGGTCGAGCCTGATGAGCGCCTGCACCACCCGCTCGGAGGGCTCTCCAACCAGCAGCACGGTTCCGCCCTCATCTGCGGGTTTCACCATTGAGGCGACATCCAGCCAGCGCCTGAGCGATTCTTCTTCGACCCGCAGGTCGGCGCGGGTTAGCGAGCGGTCGACGTCCAGGATCACCGCGGCCGCGTACCCGCCGGATGCCTGGGGTTCTGCCTGCGGGGTGGCGACGACCAACTTGGGTTCGGCGTCGACGGCGGCTACCAGCGCCTCCCCGTGCGAGGTGACGACTTTCGTGCCCGGAAATGCCCGGCCCAGATCCTGCGCGGTTCGCTGCACCGATACCGCGGCGTCGCCCTCGAAGTGCCCGGCCCTGGCTACTTGGATGAGCACCGGGCCCAGCAACAGCGCGCTGGACGTGACCTCAAAGACCGCAGGAGGCAGCCTGAACCCGCTTGCCAGCGGGTCGCGGCTGGCAGCAACAGGGTTGAGCGCGGTTCGCACTGCTGGAGCTATGGAGCGGTTTTGCGCCGGGGTGAGCTTCAACGGTGCCGCCCAACGGGTGCGCACCAGCTCGGTCTCCTCGGCGGTGCGCGAATACCCGGCCAGCAGCAGCGCGCACTTTTCGAGATAGGAGCGGATCATGGCCACCTCGCGCACATGCGGGTAGGGAGCCTTCAGGAAGGAGTAGGTGTCGCGGCCCGAATCGAATACCGCGACTAGACCCAAGTCTTGCACCGGCGCAAAGGCCGCCCCAAGCGTGCCCAACACCAGCTTCACGTTCCCGCGCTTGACCGCCATGAAATGCCGGTAGCGCGTCGAGGGGCCCAGATCGGCGCTCAGCGTCGTGAAAGTACCTCTTCCGAATCGGCTTTCGGCGTGCGCGGCCAGCAAATCCAGCGCCTTGGCATCGGGGGTGAGCAGCAGCGCTCCGCGTCCCCCTTCGATGCTGGCCTGGGCGGCTTCCAGCAGCGCCTCCGTCCAGCTTCCGACCTCTAAGTGCACAGGTGCCAGGCTCAGCACCGCGCGCGGATGGCCGCCCGCCTTGACATTGCTCAGATACGAATCTCCGTAGGGATAGGCGGCGAATAGGGGTGAGGGATGCTCGAGCGAGGGTTCGGGGAACGGCTTGGACGGGGAGGCTTCGGCACGGGCGTGCCTCGGCGGGACGGCCAGGCGCAGCACATCTGCGAGCGTCCCGGCGTAGTGGTCGGCCACCGCCCGGCAAAGACGTGCCGCCTCGGGGCTGAGGGCAGGCTGGTCGGAAACCAGCGATTCGATGTCAAGCAAGCGCTTGTCGCGCTCCCCCTCCTTGATGCCCAGCACATACCCGGACACCTTCCTGCCCGCGAAGCGCACGCGCACCCTGCAGCCCACCGACACGGGCATATCGGATGGAATGGCGTAGTCAAAGGGCCGATCCAGATGCGGCAGCGGGTTGTCTACCGATACTTCGGCAATCTGGATGGGCATATCTTCGATTCTATCTACCTGAGCTCGGTCGCAGCTCAGCCCTTAACGGCCTGGGCCAGCGCCTCGGCGCGGTCGGTGCGCTCCCAGGTGAACTCGGGAAGTTCGCGTCCGAAGTGGCCGTAGTTGGTCGTCAGCGAGTAGATGGGACGGATCAGGTCGAGGTCGCGGATGATGGCGGCCGGGCGCAGGTCAAACACCTCAAGCACGGCCTCCGTGATCTGGGACAGCGGAACCTTCTCTGTGCCGAAGCAGTCGGCATAGAAGCCGACCGGGTGGGCGCGCCCGATCGCGTAGGAGACCTGTACCTCGCAGCGGTCGGCGAGCCCGGCGGCCACAACGTTCTTGGCCACCCAGCGCATCGCGTAGGCGGCGGAGCGATCCACCTTCGAGGGGTCTTTGCCGGAGAAGGCGCCGCCCCCGTGGCGGGCCATGCCGCCGTAGGTGTCCACGATGATCTTGCGGCCCGTCACCCCGGCATCGCCCATCGGCCCGCCGATGACGAAGCGCCCGGTGGGGTTGACGAAAGTCTTGAGATCCTTCCTGGGCAAGTCGTAGGCGGCGAGCACCGGGTCGATGACCTCGTGGCGGATCGCCGGGCGCACATCCAATGAGACATCCGCCGAGGCCTTGTGCTGGGAGGAGACGACGACCGTGTCTACGCGAACCGGGGAATTACCGTCGTATTCGATGGTGACCTGAGTCTTACCGTCGGGCAGTAGGAAGGGAACGACGCCGGCCTTGCGAACCGCAGTCAGGCGCTCAGATAGACGGTGTGCGATCTCGATGGGCAGCGGCATCAGGTTGGGGGTGTCATTGCAGGCGTAGCCGAACATCAGGCCCTGATCGCCCGCGCCCTGCTTGTCGAGTGCGTCCGCGGAGCCTTCCTCGCGCTCTTCCTCGGCCAGGTCGACGCCCTGGGCAATGTCCGGGGATTGCGCCCCGATGGCGACCATCACGCCGCAGGAGTTCCCGTCGAAGCTCTTCTCGGAGGAGTCGTAGCCGATTTCGAGGATGCGCTCGCGGGCCAGCTGCGCGACCTCCGCGTACGCCTCCGAGGTCACCTCTCCGGCCACCACAACCAAGCCGGTAGTAACCAGCGTCTCCACGGCGACGCGCGAGGCCGGGTCGTAGCGCAAGAGCTCGTCGAGTACGGCGTCAGAGATGGAATCGGCCACCTTGTCCGGGTGGCCTTCAGTGACGGATTCGGAGGTGAAGAACCTGCTCACAGCTTTCCTTTCGCACAATCGAGGATGTGGTGGGCCACCACGTCCTTGGAAGCCTCAACACGGTCAACGGTCGACACGGAGTCGATGATCTGGACGGAGTCTGTGTCCTCGCCGAAGACCCGCCCCCCCGAAACATCATTTAGTACGAGCAGGTCGGCTCCCTTGCGGGCCAGCTTATCGCGGCCCTTTTGCTCCAGGTCTGCTGCCGACGAAGCCGTCTCGGCGGCGAATCCGACGATCACCTGCCCGTCCCGACGCTGTTTGCCGAGTTTGGCCAGCACGTCCTGGGTTTGCTGCAGCTCCAGCACCAGCCCCTGATCGCCGACCTTCTTCAGCTTGGTCTCCGAGCGGGTGCAGGGGGTGAAGTCTGCGGGCGCGGCGGCCATCACCACGATATCGGCTTGCTTTGCCTTGGCCTCCATGGCTTCGGCCAGCTCGGACGTCGAACGCACGGTATCAACCTCGATGCCGGCTGTCGGCGGGATTTGCAGGTTGGCGCCAACTACCGATACCTCGGCACCCCGGGCCCTGGCGGCCCTGGCTATCGCCATGCCCATCTTTCCGGACGAGGAATTGCCGATGAAGCGCACCGGGTCGATGGCCTCGTGCGTGCCCCCGGCACTGACTACGACGCGCTTGCCGGCCAGGTCGTGCCCGGACATGACAGCGGCCAGCCGCGGTTCGACGAGCACCGCCATCGCGGTTGCGAAAATGTCTTCCGGTTCGGGGAAACGCCCCGGCCCGGTGTCTTTTCCGGTAAGACGCCCAGAACCGGGCTCTAGAACAACCCGCCCGTAGGAGCGCAGCTTGGCCACGTTTTCAACGGTTGCCGGATTCAGCCACATCTGCGTGTGCATCGCCGGGGCGAACAGCAGCGGGCAGCTCGCCGTCAGCAGCACATTGGTCAACAGGTCGTCGGCGCGGCCCGTTGCTGCGCGCGAGAGAATGTCGGCGGTCGCCGGGGCGACCAACACCAGATCGGCGTTGGTGCCCAGCGACACATGCCTAACGTTTGGAACGTCGGAGAAAACGGAGGCCGAGACGGGGCTTCCCGAGAGCGCCTCCCAGGTGGCCGCACCCACGAACTGGAGTGCGTTGGCCGTCGGTACTACTACGACGTCATCACCTGATTCTTTGAAAAGCCGAACCAGGTGACAGGCCTTGTAGGCCGCGATCCCCCCGGTAACCCCGAGGACGACCCGGGCCATGTCAGGCGATTTCGTCGGTGTTGATGTCCAGGCCGAAATCGACGAAGCCGTCGGGGTTGGAGAAGTCCAGGCCGAAATCGGGATCTGCCTGGGCGGCCGCGCGGGCGCGGGCCTCCTCTTCCGGGTCGATCTCGTGGTACTCCAGTACCCCGGCCTCAATCTCCTTCAGCGCGATGGAGAGCGGCTTTTCCTGGTGCTGCGTTTCAACCAGCGGGCCGACGTTCTCAAGCAGACCTTCGCCGAGCTGGGAGTAGTAAGCGTTGATCTGGCGGGCGCGTTTTGCCGCGAACAGAACCAGGCGGTATTTGGAATCAACCTTGTCCAACAAGTCATCGATCGGCGGGTTTGTAATGCCTTCTGCGATCTGCGTGCTCAAATCAACCTTCTTCTTTTAGATTAAACGCCGAGCAAGTCTACCAGCTGTTGGTAGGCGGTTTCCAAGTCGTCGTTTATAACAATGTGGTCAAACTCGGATTCGGCCCGCATCTCAATCTTCGCGGTCTCCATGCGCTGGGCGATCTGCTCGGCGGTTTCCGAACCGCGCTTAGCCAACCGATCCAACAAGGCCTGCGTATCAGGAGGCGCGATAAAGATGAACCTGGCCTCGGGATAGGTTTCTTTTACTTGCCTTGCCCCTTGCAGATCAATCTCCAAGATGACCTTACGGCCTGCCTCGACGGCCTTGACCACCTCGGCTTTTGGTGTCCCGTAGCGGGCGCTTTGGTGGACTACCGCCCACTCCAGGAGCCCGCCGCGGGACAGCAATTCGTCGAAACGCGAATCCGAGATGAAGTAATAATGGACTCCGTCCACCTCGCCTGGCCGGGGCGGACGGGTCGTGACCGAGACCGAGACCCAGATCTGCGGATTGCGGTCTTTCAGGAGTTTGACGAGCGTGCCCTTGCCGACGGCTGTCGGACCGGAGATGACGGTCACATCCCCGGCGGCCACTACTTGAACTCTGCCTTCAGCGCGGTGATTTGGTGCTTGCCCAGCCCACGGATGCGGCGGTTCTGTGCGATGCCCAGCTTGTCGAGCGCCTGCTGTGCACGCTTTTCGCCCACGCGCGGCAGCGACTTCAGAAGCGCGGAAACGCGGATGTGGGCGAGGGTCTCGTCCTCGGCGGCGGCGTCCAGGGCGTCGGCGAGCGTCAACTCACCGTCATGAAGCTGGTTCTTGAACTCTGCCCGCTTGCGACGGGCCTCGGCTGCGGCCTCGCGGGCCTTGGCCAACTGTGCGTCGGTTAGTTTCGGAATACTCAAGGCTCTCCTAAGTCTCGGAGGTGTATTTTCTACTAACTTAGCTCATCACTTGGGAAAATGCACGCGTTCAAGTTGTGATTGAGTCAAAATGCCGGTTTTCTGCTCCGAGTTGGGAAGATTGCGTTAATTCTGGAACTTTTCCAGCGCATCGCGCAGCCCGCTAAGTTCCGGCCCGCCGCCCAAGATCGCGCGGCCCACCATCGGCAAAACATTGCCGGCAGCCGAACCGAAGCGCACGGGGATGTCGGCCATGGTCGCCCCTTGGGCCCCGATGCCGGGGGCCAGGATCGGGCCGCTAAAGGAGGTGAGATCTACTCCGATGTCGGCATGTGTGGCGCCGACGACGAGGCCGACGGTTTTCGAGCCATGGGCGTCGTTCCAGGCCTGGGCCGAATCGACGATAGCTTGCGCGACGGACTTACCCCCCGCGTTCGCCAGCTGGATTGAGCCACCCTCGGGGTTGGACGTGCGAGCCAGGACGAACACCGTGCGTTTGGTGGATTCGGCCAGGTCTAGGGCGGGCTTGAGGGAGTCGAAGCCGAGATATGGAGAGAGGGTGAGTGCGTCGGCTCTGAGCGGTGCGTCGTCGGCGAGGTAGGCCTGGGCGTAGGCGGTCATCGTCGAGCCGATGTCGCCGCGCTTGGCGTCGAGGATAGAGCGGGCCCCGCAGGCGCGAATCTCTTGCAGCACGCGTTCCAACACCTGGATGCCTTTAGAGCCGTAGGCCTCGAAGAAGGCCGACTGCGGCTTGAACCAGGCGACGCGCTCCCCTAGCGACTCCAGCACCTTGTGGGAGAAGATTTCGAGCCCGCCCGCTGTTGTTGGGAGGTTCCAGGATTCCAGCAGCCCTGGATGGGGGTCGATTCCTACGCAGATTGCCGCGCGCTCCACTATTTCCTGCCTTCCGTCCCCCACAGGGGCTCGTTGCGCAAATCAGAGGTGTTGATGCGGGCCAGCAGCGCGGGCCCGGAGTAGATGAAGCCGGTGTAGACCTGCACGAGCTGGGCACCGAGGTCGAACATGGCGGTGGCGTCGTGCGGGCGCATAATCCCGCCGGAGGCGATGACCGGCAGTTTGGTGTGGGCGGTGATGTAGCCGACGATCTTGCGCGAAAGCCTGGTCAGCGGAGCCCCGGACAGGCCGCCGGGCTCGTTGGCCTTGGGCTGGTCGGCCTTGGCCAGCTTCGGACGGGTGATGGTCGTGTTGGTGGCGATAATCCCGGAGATCCCAGCGTCCTCGCAGGTCATCAAGATGCGATCCAACTCGGCCATCTCCAGGTCGGGTGCGACCTTGAGGAACAGCGGGATGGGCGTGTTCTGGTAGCGCACGGCGAGGTTGGCTGCCGTGGTGGTGAGCTCGCGCATGAGCTCACCCAAGAAGTCCTTGCCTTGCAGCTTGCGCAGCTCGGGGGTGTTGGGCGAGGAAACATTTATCGCCACGTAGTCGGCGTGCCGGGCGACCGATTCCAGGCTCATCAGGTAGTCGGGCACGGCCTTCTCGATGGGGACGACCTTGGTCTTGCCTATCGAGATGCCGATGGGAATCCCGGCGGCCCCGTTTCCCCGGCGGATACCCTCGGCCTCCAGGCGGTTGGCCAAGGCCAGTGCCCCTTGGTTGTTGAAGCCCATACGGTTGATGATCGCCTTCGACGCCACCAGCCGAAATACCCTCGGCTTGGGGTTTCCCGGCTGCGGCTGGTGCGTGACGGTGCCCAGCTCAGCGAAGCCAAAGCCCAGCGGGGCCCAGGCCTTGACGGCCAGGCCGTCCTTGTCCATCCCGGCTGCCAGCCCCACGCGGGAGGGGAAGTTGATTCCGGCAACTGTAGTTGGGCGTCCTGGTACTTGGACGAGCTTGTGCACCAGCGGGGCGAGCGGCCTGTGCGAGACCAGGGCGGAGAGCTGCTTGATCATGCGCTCGTGGATCGCCTCTGGGTCGGAGCTGAAGGCCCGGAACAAGACCGGCCTGAGTAGACGCGTATATCCGCCCGAGACCAGCCTTATTCGCATCAGCGCATTCCCTCCAGCTCTGCTTCGACGGCCGCGTTCCAGTCTTGCAGGGCCCGAACGTCGGCCTGCTCATGGATCAAGGCGTCGATCCCCTCTACGCACGCTGCCATGCCCTGAATATTAGTGACGCACGGGACGTCGGCGAGAATCGCCGCAGATCTGATCTGCCAGCCGTCGCGCCTGGGCTGCCCGCCCTCGGAGTGGCCGTGGGGCGTGTTCACCACCAGGTCAACCTTGCCCTCCAGCAAGGCGTCGACGATGGTCGGCTCGCCGTTGGGCCCGCGCCCTTGGTAGGACTTGCGGATCGTCTCGACCTGAACCCCGTGGCGCTTGAGCACCTGGGCGGTTCCGGCGGTGGCCAGGATGTGCAGCCCCAGATCGGAGAGCACCTTGATCGGGAACATGGAAAAGCGCTTGTCGCGGTTGGCGATGGAGACGAACACCGTGCCAGAGGTCGGCATGTGCCCGTAGGCGCCCTGCTGTGCCTTGGCATATCCGACGCCGAAGTTCGGGGCCAGGCCCATCACCTCGCCGGTGGACTTCATCTCCGGGCCAAGCAGCGAATCGACCCAGTCGCCGTCGCGGGTGCGGAAGCGGTTGAACGGCATCACGGCCTCCTTGACCGCCATCGGGGCCGAGGAGAGGATGAGCGTGCCGTCGCCTTGCTTACGCAAGATGCCGGCCTCGCGCAGCGACGCGATGGATTCTCCCATCGAGATGCGCGCGGCGGCCTTGGCCAGCTGGGTGTTGGTGGCCTTGGAGACGAACGGCACCGTGCGCGAGGCGCGCGGGTTGGCCTCCAGGACGTAGAGCTCGTCTTGGTGCAGGGCGAACTGCACGTTGATAAGGCCTCGCACTCCCACACCGGCGGCGATGCGCTCCATCGAGTGGCGGATGAGTTCGACCACCTCGGAGCCCAGGGAGATCGGCGGCAGGGCGCAGGCCGAGTCGCCGGAGTGGATTCCGGCCTCCTCGATGTGCTCCATGACGCCGCCCAGGTACAGCTCTTCGCCGTCGTAGAGGGCGTCGACGTCGATCTCGATGGCCTCGTCCAAGAAGCGGTCGACCAGCACCGGCTGGTCGGGGGTGATCTTGGTGGCACGCTCGATGTAGGACGTCAGGGATTCGTCATCGTAGACGATCTCCATCCCGCGCCCGCCCAGCACATAGGAGGGACGAACCAACACCGGATAGGTGATCTCGTGGGCGATCTGTAGGGCCTCTTCGGCGCTGGCGGCCATCCCGTATTCGGGGGCCTGCAGCCCGGCCTCTTCCAGCACCTTGCCGAACGCGCCGCGCTCCTCGGCCAGGTTAATGGCCTCGGGCTGAGTGCCAACGATCGGAACCCCGGCGTCTTTCAGTGCCTGGGCGAGCTTCAGCGGGGTCTGGCCGCCGAGCTGCACGATGACGCCCGCCACCGGGCCCGCCTGCTGTTCGGCGTGGACGACCTCAAGCACGTCTTCTAGCGTCAAGGGTTCGAAGTAGAGGCGGTCGGAGGTGTCGTAGTCGGTGGAGACCGTCTCCGGGTTGCAGTTGACCATAACCGTCTCGTACCCGGCCTCGCGCAAGGTCAGCGCCGCGTGTACGCACGAGTAATCGAATTCGATGCCCTGGCCGATGCGGTTCGGGCCCGAGCCCAGGATCAGCACCGCGGGCTTTTCGCGCGGCGCGACCTCTGTCTCTTGGTCGTAGCTGGAGTAGTGATAGGGCGTTTTGGCGGCGAATTCCGCCGCGCAGGTGTCGACCGTCTTGTACACCGGACGCACGTTGAACTGCCAGCGGGTCTCGCGGATGTCCGTCTCCGACGTTCCCCACAGCTGGGCGATCTGGGAATCGGAGAAGCCGTGACGCTTGGCCAGGCGCAGCGCATGTTCGTCGTGCGGGCCCTCCTTTACCTGCTCGGCGATCTCCCAGATGAGGGCCAGCTGGTCGAGGAACCACGGGTCGATCTTGGTGGCCTCGTGAATCTCGTCTATGCCGACGCCCAGGCGCAGGGCGTCCATGATGTCGTGGAGCCTGCCCTCGTGCGGGCGGGCCATGGAGATCAGAAGCTCGGAGCCGGTTCGGTCGACCGGGTGGGCGAAGTTGAACGGGGACTTGGAATCCTCCAGCGAGCGCAGCGCCTTGCCCAGGGCCTCGGTGAAATTCCTGCCGATGGCCATGGCCTCGCCCACCGACTTCATGTGCGTGGTGAGCGTGGAATCGGCCGTCGGGAATTTCTCGAAGGCGAACCGCGGAGCCTTGACGACCACGTAGTCCAAGGTGGGTTCGAAGGAGGCCGGGGTCTCCTTGGTGATGTCGTTGGGAATCTCGTCGAGCGTATATCCGACGGCCACCTTGGCGGCGATCTTGGCGATCGGGAATCCGGTGGCCTTGGAGGCCAGCGCCGAGGAGCGCGAGACGCGCGGGTTCATCTCGATGACGATGATGCGCCCGTTCTCGGGGTTGACGGCGAACTGGATATTGCACCCGCCGGTTTCGACGCCCACGGCCCGGATACAGGCGATGGCGATGTCGCGCAGCTGCTGGTATTCGACGTCGGTCAGGGTCATGGCCGGGGCGACGGTGATGGAATCGCCGGTGTGCACGCCCATCGGGTCGAAGTTCTCGATAGAGCACACGATGACGACGTTATCCTTGCCGTCGCGCATTACCTCGAGCTCGTACTCCTTCCAGCCCAAGACCGATTCTTCGATCAAGACCTCGTGTACGGGCGAGGCCGAAAGGCCGGTTCCGGCGATCTGGCGCAGTTCCTCTTCGTGGTAGGCCAGGCCAGAGCCCAGACCGCCCATGGTGAAGGAGGGGCGGACGACGACGGGATAGTTCAGCTCGTCGGCGGCCTGCAGCACCTCTTCCATCGTGTGGCAGATCTGCGAGCGGGCCGTCTCTGGATGCGCGCCGGGCACTTCGAGAGAATCGATGATCTCCTTGAACCGCTCGCGATCCTCGCCGGCCTGGATGGCCTCGATGGAGGCACCGATAAGCTCGACGCCGTATTTTTCCAGTGTGCCGTTCTCATACAGGGCGACGGCGGCGTTGAGTGCCGTCTGCCCGCCCAGGGTTGCGAGCAGTGCCTCGGGCCGCTCGATGGAGATTACCTTTTCGAGGTATTCGGGGGTGATCGGCTCCAGGTAGGTGGCGTCGGCGAACTCCGGGTCGGTCATGATGGTGGCCGGGTTGGAGTTGAGCAGCACCACGCGGAAGCCCTCCTCGCGCAGCACGCGGCAGGCCTGGGTTCCCGAATAGTCGAATTCGCACGCCTGCCCGATGACGATGGGGCCCGATCCGATGACGAGGATCGATTTGATGTCAGTGCGTTTGGGCATTTTCCTCCATCATCTGCGCGAAGCGGTCGAAAAGATATGCGGAATCGTGGGGGCCGGCCGAAGCCTCGGGGTGGTACTGGACGGAGAAGCCCTTGAGCTTACCGTCGCCGCGCAGCTCCAGGCCTTCCACCACGTCGTCGTTGAGGCACACGTGGGAGACGGACGCCTCTCCCCACTTGGTTTCCTTGGGTTCGCCGACCTTGGCGTCGACGGCGAAACCGTGGTTCTGGGAGGTGATCTCGACCTTTCCGGTGGTGAGATCCATCACCGGCTGGTTGATGCCCCGGTGTCCGTATTTGAGCTTGTAGGTGCTGTATCCCAGGGCTCTGCCGAACAGCTGGTTGCCGAAGCAGATGCCGAAGAACGGGATTTGGGCGTCAAGGATGCGCTGGAGCAGCTCTACCTCGGCGTCGGCTGTTGCCGGATCGCCGGGCCCGTTGGAAAAGAACACGCCGTCGGGGTTCAGCTCTTGGAGCTTTTCGAAGGGAATCTCGGCGGGCAGCACATGCACTTCCATGCCGCGCTCGCTCATCAGCTCGGGGCTCATGGACTTGACGCCCATATCGAGGGCCGCAACCGTGAAGCGCTTTTCACCCTTGGCGGGCAGTACCTGCTCCTCGCTGACGGAAACCTCGCACACCAGGTTGGCCCCGCTCATCTGCGGCTGTTCCAATACCTTTTGCTGCAGCTCGTGGGCGTTCAGGGTTTCGGTGGAGATACCGACGCGCATCGCCCCTTGCTCGCGCAGGTGGCGGGTGAGGGCGCGGGTGTCGATCTCGCAAATGCCGACGATGCCCTGTTTGACGAGCTCGGATTCGAGCGAGCGGTTCGAGCGCCAGTTGGAACGCACCCGGCTTGGGTCGCGCACCACGTATCCGGCCACCCAGATCTGGCGGGATTCGTCGTCCTCGTCGTTCCATCCGGTGTTGCCGATGTGCGGCGCCGTCTGAACGACGACCTGGCGCCGGTAGCTCGGATCGGTGAGGGTCTCTTGGTAGCCGGTCATGCCGGTGGCGAAGACCGCCTCTCCAAATGTTTCGCCTTGGGCTCCGAATGATTCCCCTTGGAACGCCGTTCCATCCTCCAAGACCAGGAGGGCGGGTTGTCTCGCCATTTGTTTCCTTACTTTGTTGCCCGGGATGTCACTGTATCGCCGCCAGCACTCCGTTCAAGAACGCCGCGCTGTTATCGGACGAAAGCTCGTCGGCTAGCCGCACGGCTTGGGAGATGGCGACCGGCTTGGCCAGGTGGCCGAACTTGATCTCGTAGCAGGCGACCCGGGCGATCGCCTTGTCCAGATGGGAGAGCCGCGGGAGCGTCCAGCCGGAGGGCTCTAAGGCGGTTTCCAGCGCCTCGTCGACCTCGGGTAGGTGCTCGGCCAGGCCGTAGATTAGTTCTTGGGTGTAGAGGCGCGGCGGGTTTTCCGCGGCCTCGTTGAGCCTTGCGAACTCTTTCAACAACGGCCTTTCCATCAGGTCGGCCGAATAGGCCACCTCGACGGCCCGCTTGCGGGCCTTGTGCCGGGTGGACGTCGGGTGGGTCTTAGACTCTGCCAATGTAGGAACCGTCGCGCGTGTCCACCTTGATCTTCTCGCCGGTGGTGATGAACAGCGGAACCTGCACGGTCAGGCCAGTCTCGACCGTGGCGGGCTTGGTGCCGCCAGTGGAGCGATCGCCCTGCAGGCCGGGCTCGGTGTAGGTGACCTCAAGCTCGACGGAGGCCGGAAGCTCGATGAACAGCGGGGTGCCCTCGTGCATGGCTACGATGGCGTTTTGGTTCTCCAGCAGGTAGTTCTTGGCATCGCCGACGGTGTCGGCGGGGATGTTCAGCTGATCATACGTTTCGTTGTCCATGAAGACGTAGGATTCGCCGTCGTTGTACAGGTACTGCATCTCGCGGCGGTCGACCGTAGCGGTCTCGACCTTGATATCGGAGTTGAAGGTCTTATCGACGACCTTGCCGCTCAGAACATGCTTGAGCTTGGTGCGTACTACCGTGTTCCCCTTGCCGGGCTTGTGGTGCTGAAACCAAACCACCGACCAAAGCTGGCCGTCCAGGTCGAGCACCATCCCGTTCTTCAAATCGTTTGTAGATACCATCATTTCCTTTTCTTGAGCCGATACATCTTAGCGCACGGGCCGATGGCAGCGATTCAAGTGTGCGCGCCCACATCTGTGTTTAAACGTTTATGCCCCGGGCTCATACCCGGGGCATAAACGTTGGTTGCTCTAGCTGCAGCCGGAGGTCGAGCCGCATCCTTCGCAGACGTAGCACGAGCCGGAGGGCCGCATCTTGGTGCCGCAGGTCAGGCAAAGCGGGGCGTCCACGACCTTGCCGGTCAGGTTGCTCATGACATCGGCCGTCGAGTGCACATCGGAGAACTCGACCAGCGGCGGCTGGACGGGCCCGGCGGAATCGATGCGCAGGTTGTCGGCCTCGTCGTTGACCAAGGTCTGGGAATCCAACAGCTCGGATTCGTCCTCGGCGGCCAGGTACGAGCCGGTCTCCACGTAGCGGGCACGCTCGGCGGAGGTGTAGATGCCCAGCTCGGCTCGCTCGTCGAAGGACAGGTAGTCCAGCGCGACGCGGCGGAAGATGTAGTCCATGAAGGACTGGGCCATCCGCACGTCCGGGTCGTCCGTCATACCAGCGGGCTCGAATTTCAGGTTGGTGAACTTTTGCACGAAGGTGCTCAGCGGCACGCCGTACTGCAAGCCGATGGAGACAGCGATCGAGAAGGCGTCCATGACACCGGCCAGGGTGGAACCCTGCTTGCCGAGCTTCAAGAACAGCTCGCCGAGCGTGCCGTCGTCGTACTGTCCGGCTGTGAGGTAGCCCTCGGCTCCGGCTACAGTGAACGACGTCGTGCGCGAGACGCGGGACTTCGGCAGGCGGCGGCGGCGCGGGCGGTATTCGATGCGCACCTCGGGCTCGGGCTTCTTGTCCTCGGCCTTCGCAGCCTTGTCGTTCTTCTTGGCGTCGTTGAGCGGCTGGCCGACCTTGCAGTTGTCGCGGTAGACGGCCACGGCCTTCAGGCCGAGCTTCCAGCCCTGCATGTAGATGTCGGCGATCTCTTCGACGGTGGCGTCCTCGGGCATGTTCACCGTCTTGGAGATGGCTCCGGATAGGAACGGCTGGACGGCCGCCATCATGCGCACGTGACCCATCGGCTCGATGGCGCGCACCCCGATGGCGGTGTCGAACACCGGGTAGTGCTCTTCCTTCAGACCGGGGGCCCCGACCACGTTGCCGTTGCTGGAGATGTAGTCGACGATCGCCTCAACCTGCTCCTCGGGGTAGCCCAGGTGGCGCAGCGCCCGCGGGATGGTCTGGTTGACTATCTGCATGGAGCCGCCGCCGACCAGCTTCTTGAATTTGACCAGCGAGAAGTCGGGCTCGATGCCGGTGGTATCGCAGTCCATCATGAAGCCGATCGTGCCGGTCGGGGCGAGCACGGAGGCCTGGGCGTTGCGGAAGCCGTTGACAGAACCGAGCGCCACGACCTGATCCCACTGCTCGGCTGCGGCCTTGCGCACCGCCGAATCCAGGGAGTCGTAGTCCTTGAGCGCATCGTTTGCCCGCTGGTGCTTGCGCATCACGCGCATGTGCGCCTGGGCGTTGGGGCGGAACCCGGCGTAGGTGCCCACCTGCCCGGCCAGCTCGGCGGAGCGGCGATAGGAGGCGCCGGTCATCAGCGAGGTGATGGCGGCGGCAAGCGCCCGGCCCTCCTCGGTGTCGTAGCCGCGGCCGACGGCCATCAGCAGCGCACCCAGGTTGGCATAGCCGATGCCCAGCTGGCGGAAGTCCTGCGTGTTCTTGGCGATCGACTCGGTCGGGAAGTCGGCGAAGCAGATCGAGATGTCCATGGCGGTGATAACCAGCTCGACGGCCTTGACGAACCGCTCGGTGTCGAAGGTGTTGTCGTCCTTGAGGAAGCGCAACAGGTTCAGGCTGGCCAGGTTGCAAGAGGAGTTGTCGATCGACATGTACTCCGAGCAGGGGTTGGATGCGGTGATCCGGCCCGATTCCGGGGTGGTGTGCCAGTCGTTGATCGTGTCGTCGTACTGGATGCCGGGATCGGCGCACTCCCAGGCGGCCTGGGCGAGCTTGCCCCAAAGCGAGCGGGCGTCGACGGTTTCGACGGTCTTGCCGGTCTTGCGGGCCAGCAGGTCGAAGCTTTGCCCGTCCTCGACGGCCTTCATGAACTTGTCGGATACGCGCACGGAGTTGTTGGCGTTTTGGTACTGGACGGAGGAGATGTCCTTGCCGGAGACGTCCATGTCGAACCCGGCGTCGCGCAGCACGCGGATCTTGTCCTCTTCGCGGGCCTTGGTTTCGATGAACTCTTCGATGTCGGGGTGGTCGATGTCGAGGACGACCATCTTGGCGGCGCGCCTAGTGGCCCCGCCGGACTTGATGGTACCCGCCGAGGCGTCGGCACCGCGCATGAACGAGACCGGGCCGGAGGCTGTGCCGCCGGAGGAAAGCAGCTCCTTGGAGGAGCGGATGCGCGAGAGGTTGAGGCCGGCGCCGGAGCCGCCCTTGAAGATGAAGCCCTCTTCCTTATACCAGTTGAGGATCGACTCCATCGAGTCGTCGACGGAGAGGATGAAGCAGGCGGAGACCTGCTGAGGCGAGGTGGTACCGACGTTGAACCACACCGGCGAGTTGAAGGAGAAGTACTGGTGCAGCAGCATCCAGGTGATCTCCTCTTCGAAGATCTCGGCGTCTTCAGCCGAGGCGAAGTAGCCCTGCT
>JAISTE010000086.1 GCA_031272825.1 Propionibacteriaceae bacterium
CCCCGCACAATACGCAACACCGTCATCCCGCGCGCAGTCGCGGGATCTAGTTGAGCTATGAGGCGGGAGATCCTGCGACTACGCGCAGGATGACGAGGTAGAGGGTAGGTGGGCAAGGACGACGAGGTAGAGGGTAGGTGGACAAGGACGACGAGGTAGAGGGTAGGTGGGCAAGGATGACGAAGGTGGTGGTACCCGAACCGGGACAACGACGGTGAGGTGCGCGAACCGGGATGACGAGACACTCGCCCCGGGTCTAGCCCGGGGACGAACTACTGCGGGACAAACTACATGGCGGCGAACAACTAATGTTTGGCGTCCATCCGGCTCCCTACCATAAGGTAAGACCATGCGTCTGATTTTGGTGAGACACGGCGAGACCGAGAACAACACCGCCTGGAAGCTGGACACGGCCGTCCCGGGCGGAAACCTGAGCAACCACGGCAAAGACCAGGCCCAGCAGCTGGTTCAGCGATTCCAAGATGAGGACATCGCGGCCCTCTACGCGTCGACGCTCGTGCGCACCCAGCAGACGATCGCCCCGCTTTCCAAGGCACTCGATCTTCCCGTAACTGTGCTCGACGGCCTGCGCGAGGTTCCGGCCGGGGACGACGAGATGTCCACCGATGCCACCCGCTATGCCGAGATGATGATGGCCTGGATGCACGGCGATCCGACGGCGAAGATTCCCGGCGGGCAAAACCTGGTCGAGTTCATGGCCCGCTATGACGCCGCCATCAACGAGATCGAGCAGGGCCCGCAAAGCGCGTTGGCCGTCTCGCATGGGGCGGCGCTGCTGGTATGGTGCCACGCCCGGGTAAGGGGTTTTGCCGAGACCGTAGGGAAGATGCAGCTAGATAACACGGCGTCCATCGTCGCCGATGGTGATCTCGGCAAGGGCTACGAGCTGGTTGGCATCGAAGGCCTACACGAGCTCGGCTCCGGCCGCGGTTGGTAACCCCTACCGACCAACAGCACCGGCCCGGATCCTGAGACGCGTCCATCCAAGGACTGACCGCGTTCAACGAGTGCAACCGGCTCTCTGCTAGCCTGCAATATGCGCCCGTCTCCCCCGGACGTGAAACGAGGAACCATGCCAGTTATCGCCCAACCCTCCGAGGGCCTATGATCCGCATCAGCCTGGCCACCCGAACGTTCGGACTTCTCAACCTGGTATCGGCCAGGAACGCGGGGCTGGAGCCAGGGCTGAATACCCCCGTTCGCAAAGACATTCTCATCACCGCCGACCACCTTCCGTCGGGACGTCCAGCACGCGATTTCCGCGGGGTGAAGCTCCTAGGCAAGGAGTGGGATGAGGTGGTCGAGATCCGCGAACTCATCGGGGACAAGAACCCCTTCGAGCTGCACGTCGAGGACGAACAGGTGGAGGCCACCAACAAGCTGTTCCGCCGTGCGCTCGGCATCGGCCTGGAAGAGGACGTCATCTTGGCCGGGGAGCGTGCCGGTGAAGCCCCCTTCGGTACCCTCGCCCAGATTTTCCCTAACGCCGACATCATCTTGCTCTCGCAGGGCCTTTCGGGCTACGGCCCGCCCCAGAACCCGCTTCCCCCTCAGATCCTGGAGCGCATCTCCGGCTACGTTTACCTAGACATCGTCCCCGGCTTGCAGTCCGTCCCGCTTTCGATGCTGAACATCCGCAAGTCCAAGGTTCCGATGCGCTTCCTGCGCCTGGCCCTGCACAAGGCCACCGCCGATTCCGTCGCTGAGCTGGCCCGGCTGGAAGCCGAGCAGGGCCGCAACTCGGCCCTGATGGCCGGCCAGGGTTTGAGCCGCTACCCGCTGCTCTCCCAGGCCGAGGAGATCGAAGCGATGACGGCCTTGGCCCAAAAGTGCGTTGACAAGGGAGTTGCCCGGGTACTGTACCGCCCGCACCCGCACGAGACCGGCGAATACCTAGATGCCCTGCAGGGCGCGATGTCCGACGCCGGAATCCACTTTTCGATAACCAACACCGGGATGCCGTTCGAAACCTTGGCCGGTGCCATCCGCCCGGCGATGGTCGCCTCCCTGTTCTCGACGGCCCTGGCCACCGTCAACCGTCTGTACTCCATTCCCGCGGTCTCGGTAGACCTCGCAAAGCTGGTCAAGCACGTTCCCAAAGAGCTCGACTATCTGCGCACGCCGATGCTGCTGGTTTCCAAGATGACCGACGAGCGCTGGCCCAAAGAACTGAGCGCGCAAACCCTGCTGGAGGCCAACGCGGCCTGCCACTTCCCGGATCGCTATCCGCACTTGGCTCCGGTTCTGGAGGCCGTGCGCGCGGCCTGCCCGGCTGAGCTGGTCGAGGCGTTTTTCTAGAACCGCTACGGCTTGAGCGGCGGCAGCCCCTTGTTCTCCGGGCCGTCTTGCTCGGCCAAGAAGCGCTCGACCGTCGCGCCAATTTCTTCAGCGGAAGGTACGGAGACCGCGCCGGATTTGCGCATCTCGTCGTACTGCTCTTCGAGGGCGGCCAAGATCTTGGGGAACTCGGTGTCCTCGGCGGCCTCCTGGTCGATGGATTTGCGCATCTCCTCAGCCGATTCCAGGATCGGGCCGAGCGGAATGTCCAAGTCGGCGGCGCCATTGATGCGGGCCAACACCTCGGCGATCGCCGGCGGGAACGGGCCCTGCGAGAGATAGTGGGGCACGTGGGCGAGGAATCCTCCGGCCGTCAGGCCGGACTCCCCCGCGATGTATTCGAGCATGTGGGAGAAGGATCCGGGGATCTGCACTCGGTCGATCCACACCGGGTTACCGCCGACGTTTCCGGGATCGGTGGAGTGTTCCGTCACCAGGGTTGGGCGCGTGTGCGGGACGGCCATGGGCACGCCCGATGCCGTGTACAGGTTGCGCACGCCCAGGCGCTCGCAGATCTGCATGACGGCCGCGGCCACCCGGTTCCACTGGGTGTCGGGCTCAGGACCGGTCATCAGCAAGAACGGCTTGCCATAGGCGTCTTTCACCTTGTAGATCAGCAGTTCGTAGTCGTGCATGGCGACCCATTTGTCCGTGTCGAACGTGAATTGTGGCCGACGGGAGCGGTAGTCGTGCACCTGGTCGTGATCGAAGATGACCATGGGTTCGGCGTCGCATTGCTCCAAGATGTACTTCCCGGTGGTGTGGGTAACCGATCCGGCGTCGATGTAGCCGTCGAACAGGTGGATTAGCACGACCTGTTTCCCGAGCACGTCCAACCACGGGCTGAGCTCGATGTGGTACAGGTCTTTAGGGTCAAGCACACTCACACTCTACCCCAGTGCTGGGAAAGCCTGGTGGCCGCCCACGGGACCATGCGCACCAGCGTTCGTGCTTGTTGCAACGTTCACAGCCTGGCGCGGATGCGCTTGGCCGATACCGGCTGGATGGTGCCGAGCTGCTGGGCGAACAACGACACCCGGAATTCCTCCAGCAGCCAGCCAGTCTCTAGTTGGGCGTCGGTTAGTACCTGGACGTCCTTGATCGAGGCCGCGTATTCGTCTTCGAGTTCCAGGATTTCGTCGGTTCGCTTCAGATCGCGCGTCGGCGATTCCATGGCCTGTTCACAACGACGGACGATCGCGCGCATGTACACCCGCAAGCGGAAGTACCAGCGCTCGGGGGTCGCGGAGATGAACCCGGGGAACAGCAGCCCCTCGAGTTGGGCGTCGACGTCTTCTTTTGTCGACGGCGGCACTTTGGCCAGCAGATCGCGGGCCTTGGATTCTTCCCTGACGATGGCGGCGGCCTCGTTCACGATCCTCAGCATCAGGTCGGCGGCGTCCTGGCGCACGGAATCGGCGAGATGTTTAAATGCCTTGCCATCGCGCACTTCCCAGGGATCTGCCCGGCGGGCGGCGAGCATTCCGTTTGTCGCTAGTTTGGCGTCGGCCAGGAGTTCCTTGACCTCCTTATAGGGGGAGGCCGGGAGGACGAACTTGTCCGGGTTGGACATGTGGGAGACGGCCCAGCGGGTCGGGTCGGGGTTGACCAAGGTCAGCAGGCGGCGCAGGCCGCGGGCGTGCGAACGCCTGGCCTCGACCTCGGTCTCGAATACCTTGACGGAAACCTTGGTCACCTCGTCGGCCAGGGCTAAGAATCCTCCCTGTGGAGTATTGCGCTGGATTTCCCCGAACTCCCAGGTGGTAGCCCCCGGGTGGGTGAGCGCCTTGGCCTGACGGTTCAAGGATTTTTGCACCTGCGCGCCCAGCCTGCCGCGCAGCTCTTCTAGAGAATCACCGGAGTACTCGCGCTGGCCGTCGACCACACGGTAGTGAATCTTCAGAAAATCGGGAATGGCTGACTCGTTCCAGGCCTCGGCGGGAATGAGAATCCCCTTGGTATGCAAGATTCCCTCGCCGAGCGCTTGGGTGAACGGGACGTCGGAGTTTTCGGAGGAGATTCCGCGACTGCGCGCGGAATGACGAGTTTTTTCCGCGCCGTTCTGACCGAGACCGCTACCCGCGCCAGTCTGGCCGGTGCCGCTACCCCCGCCGTCCTGGTCGGCACCGCTACCCCCGCCGTCCTGGCCGGCACCACTACCCCCGCCGTCCTGGCCGGCACCACTACCCCCGTCATCCTGGCCGGTGCCGCTACCCCCGTCATCCTGCGCGTAGCGAAGCGAAGTCGCAGGATCTCCGTGTGCCCCGACCCAATCGAGCGCCTCGCGGGCGGAATCGGGGGCGGGGGCGAGCTTGGCCCGGTATTCCTTGGGGAGCTTGCGGATCAGCTCGGTGGCCAGTTGCTCGCGCAGTGCCGGGATCTGCCAGGTGAACGACTGCGGATCGACGCGGTTGAGCTTGGCCAGCGGGATCTCCACGGTCACGCCGTCGCGCGAGCTTTGCGGATCGAAGGCGTAGTCAAGGCCGAAATCCTCGCCGCCGACGGTCCACACCCGCGGGTACATGGATTCCTCGGCCTCGAAATCGTCGACGACCTCATCCAGTTCCAAGTCCAACAGGTGCGGGGTCTTGCGCTCGGCGCGTTTCCACCACGAATCGAAGTGGGCCGTCGAGACAATGTTCTCGGGCAGCCGGGCGGCGTAGAAGTCGTGCAAGGCGATATCGGATACCAGCGAACGCCGAGCCTGGTCTTCGAGCTCGGAGGCCTTCTCCAGCACCCGCTGGTTGTGCTTCCAGAAGCGCCAGCGGGGCTGCCACTTGCCCTCCACAAGCGCGTTTACGATGAACAGCTCGCGGGCTTCGGCTTGGTTCACCAAGCCATAGCCGACCAGCTTTCCAGCGACGATTGGTACTCCGTAGAGCGTGACGTGTTCCTCGGCCATCGCCGAGCCCGAGGATTCAAACCAGCGCGGCTCGGAATATGAGCGCTTGACCAGCCGTGCCCCCACCTCTTCGACCTGCTCGGCACTGATCGGGAAGACCGTGTGGGCGTAGAGCCGGGCGGTTTCCACCAGTTCGACGGCCGCAACCAGGGCCGGCACCGCCCTGGAGGACGCCGAGGAGCGGGAGATCACGAAGCGGGTGCCGTGCGCCCCGATGTACTCGCGCGGGCCGCGGCGTTTGCCCTGGCCGCGCTGGGGTTTGTCTTTTGTGCGCTCGTCCAGCGCCCCTACTTGGGAGAGCAGCCCGGAGAGGATGGCGGTGTGGATGGCGTAGTCGGTGCCCGGTGAGTCGTTGCGGCGCAGGTGCAGCTCGTCGCACAGGGATTTGAGCTGCGTTCGCAGATCCTGCCACTCGCGTACCCGCAGGTAGTTGAAGTACTCGTCGCGGCACAGGCGGCGGAACGCCGAGGAGGACAGGGCCTTGCGCTTGTCACGCAGGTAGCGCCACAGGCGCAGCAGCGCCATGACGTCGGAGGGGTCGTATTCGCCGCGGTCGTTGAAGTTGAAGCGCCGGTGGGATTCGTCGGCCTTGTCTTCGGCTTCCTGCGGGCGCTCGCGCACATCCACGATGGAAAGCCCGGCGACGATCGCCTGCACCTCCCGCAGGCATCCTTGGCGTTCGGCCTCGACCAGCATTCTGGCTAGCCGCACGTCGATGGGCAGACGGGCGAGCTTGCGTCCGATGCCGGTTAAACGCACGCCGGAGTTCTGGGGCTTCTTAGCCGTGTGATCTTGGTTCGCTCGGGCGCCGCTGCTATCTCGTTCGCCGGGTTTTCCGCCACCCGAACGCGGGCCGCCAGTTTTTCCGTCGGATATAGCGCCGAGTTCGCGCAGCAGGCGCAGGCCGTCGGAGATTTGGCGGGTGTCGGGTTTGTCGATGAACTCGAACGATTCGATGTCGCCGAGCCGGGCCCAGGCCATCTGCAAGATGACGGACGCCAGCGAGGTGCGCAGAATTTCGGGCTCGGAGAACTCGGGGCGGGAGTTGTAGTCCTCCTCGGAGTACAGCCGCACGCAGATGCCCGGGCCGACGCGGCCGCAGCGTCCGGCGCGCTGATCGCACGAGGCTTGGGCGACCGGTTCGATGGGGAGACGCTGCACTTTGGAGCGCGGCGAATAGCGCGAGATGCGCGCGAAACCGGTGTCCACAACGGCTCTCACGCCAGGCACGGTCACCGAGGTTTCAGCGATGTTGGTCGCCAGCACGACCCGGCGTTTGGCGTGGTGATGGAACACTTCGTGCTGCTTGGCCGCTGGGAGGCGGGCGTAGAGCTCCAGCACCTCGATGGGCAGGCCCAGGGCTTTGATGGCGTCGGAGGCGTCGCGGATCTGGCGCTCGCCGGGGAAGAACACCAAGATGTCGCCGGAAGTGTCGCGGTACAGCTCGGCGACGGCCCGGCACACCTCCTCCACCGGGTCGGCCCCTTCTTCGGGCGGCTCGTAGCGGATTTCGACGGGATAGGTGCGTCCCTCCACTTCGACGATGGGGGCGTCGGAGAAGTGCTTGGAGAAAGCGAGGGTGTCGATGGTTGCCGAGGTGATCACGACGCGCAGCTCGGGGCGTCTGCGCAGGAGCTGCTTGAGGTAGCCAAGCAGGAAATCGATGTTGAGAGAGCGCTCGTGGGCCTCGTCGATGATGATGGTGTCGTAGCGTTTGAGATCGCGGTCTTGGCCGATCTCGGCGAGCAAAATGCCGTCTGTCATCACTTTGACGCGGGTCGATTCGCCGGTTTGCTTGGTGAAACGCACCTGGTAGCCGACAGTTTC
>JAISTE010000095.1 GCA_031272825.1 Propionibacteriaceae bacterium
GATCTTGAGGACTCCGGTGGTGGGGGTCGGGGATGGTGTGGGGGTTGGCGTCGGGGTTGGAGTGGCAGATGAGGGAGGGGCGACGGTTGGGGTAGTAGTGGCAGGCTCGGCGGTGCAGCCGATGATTCCGAGGGCCAGTATCAGCCCGATTACTTCCCTGGCGCGCATGGCGTCTCCTTGGTTTGCGCTCCGAGCCGTTCGGCTCTTCCAACGTGGCCGTAAGGAGGCCTTTCCGGGGAAGGAATGACGGTATTCAACCACAGGTCGGGAGAGTGTGGGAATCGGGTGGGGATAAGTGGGCAGGGGAGAGATCCTGCGACTGCGCGCAGGATGACGGGGTGGGGGAAGCGCAGGATGACGGGGTGGGGGAAGCGCTGGGATGACGGGGTGGGGAAGCGCTGGGATGAAGCGGGTTTTCGGGGCCGCCCCGGATCAAGTCCGGGGCCGGGGTTGCTGGAGTCCGGGGATGGGCTGGTTAGAGTTCGTGAACCGAGTTGTAGCTACGCCGCGATCGCCCGGTGCATGGCAACAATGCCGTTGGTCAGGTTCTTCCACATGACCGATTGCCAACCCGCCTCGGCGATCATGTCGGCTACGCGGTGTTGGTCGGGCCAGTCCAGAATCGAATCTGTCAGGTACTCGTAGGCCTCGGGGTTGGACGACGCCAGCCGCGCCAGCTTCGGCAGTACTCGCGAGAGGTATTGCTTGTAGGCCGGGCGCAGGAGCCGGTTTACCGGCGTGGAGAACTCTAAGACGACCAGCTGGCCGCCCTTGGCCGTCACCCGGCGCATTTCGCGTAGGGCAGCTACCGTGTCGTCGATATTGCGCAGACCGAAGGAGATCGTTACCACGTCAAAAGTGCCGTCGGCAAACGGCAGCTCCAGGGCGTCGGCGTTAACGAACTCGATCTCGGGGGCCCGGCCCTCGCCTACGATCAGCATCCCCAGCGAGATGTCAGCGGCGACGACCTGGGCTCCGGCTGCTGCCAACGGCTTAGACGATGTTCCGGTTCCGGCGGCCAAATCCAGGATTTTCATGCCCGGCCCTGGGGCGATGGTCTTGGTCAGGGCCTTGCGCCACAACCTATCTTGCCCGGCGCTCAGAACGTCGTTGACCAGGTCGTAGCGTCTGGCTACCTGGTCGAACATGGTGGAGACGTCGCTGTGGTCTTTGTCTAGCTGGGCGCGGAAGGGCATGGGGTTACTTTAGCGCCCCCAGCGCCTCCAACATGGGAGCGAACTTGGCCTGCGTTTCGGCGTACTCGGCCAGCGGGTCGGATTGGGAGACGATCCCGCAGCCGGCATAGAGCGTCAGCTTGCCGTCGCCGACCGCTCCGCAGCGCAGGGCGATGGCCAGTTCGCCGTTTCCGTCGGCATCGATCCATCCAACGGGTGCGGCGTAGTGCCCGCGGTCGAAGCCCTCCAACTCGGCGATGAGTGCGCGAGCGGCGGCGGTAGGTGTGCCGCATACGGCAGCCGATGGATGCAGCGCGACGGCCAACTCCAGTAGATCCACGCCCGGGCGAACCCTGCCGGTAATGTCGGTGGCCAGATGCAGCACGTTGGGCAAGGACAGCACGGACGGCGTGTCGGGCACGTTCATCGCCTCGCAGTAGGGGGCCAGAGCCAGGGCTACGGAATCGCGGGCGAACTCGTGCTCGTGGACGTTCTTGTCGTCGTCGGCCAGCCAGTGTGCCAACCGCTCCTCGGCACCGGGCTCGCGCGGGATCGTCCCGGCTAACACCCGCGAGGTGGCCAGGCCGCCCTCCAGACGAATCAGCATCTCGGGTGAGGCCCCGACCATATCGCCAACGCGGAAAGTCCAGCAGCGCTGGTAGCGCGAGGCCAGGAAGTGCAGCAGCCCCAGAACATCGACGTCCAACTCCAGTTCCAGCGAACGGGCCAGCACCACCTTGGCCAGCTCCTCGTTTTGCAGCGCGCCGAGCGCCCGTTCGACGGCGCAAATCCAGCGTTCCTTGGACGGTACGGATACCGCCGAGGCCGCAACAGTGGCGGGGGAGAGAGGCGCGACACGCCCGGATGCGGGGCGAGTTTGAGGATCGCCAAGAACCGCAGCACCGCCCAAAGCAGCGCAACCAGCAGAACCCAGGTCGTCGACGCAAATCTTCTCCACCCGCTCGGGTACCACAATGCAAGCTAAAGCGGAAGTATTACCCGAATCGAAAACGCCGGAAACGAATGCAAGCTCGGGGCGGGCTGAAGTTTCACAAGAGTTCAAGTACGAGTGCCATAAAGCCCCCGCCTCGCCGAGCGTGGGAGCCGAAAATACGGCCCTGCGGCCAAAACCGACGAATCCTTCCCCTTTGCGCAGCCAGGCGAAATCGGGCACCGAGTCCATATGCACGTCGGTCAACAATACAGGGCTGAGGATAGGCTAGGCTTTCCCAGTAACCCTTCCCAGAGAGAGTCAAATGTCCGCTGCCCGCTCCGCCCAAGAGGCGGATGTCTGTATCGTCGGGGCCGGGCCAGCAGGATCGTCGGCTGCCGCGCATCTGGCGGCGCTCGGGCTGGACGTCCTGCTGCTCGAAAAGACCTCCTTCCCCAGAGAGAAAGTCTGCGGCGACGGCCTCACCCCCAGAGCCGTGAAGCAGCTGGTCAACCTGGGTATCGACATCTCCGACGAGACGCTGTGGCGCCGCAACAAGGGCCTGCGGGTCTTCGGCGGGCGCGTCGAGCCCTTCGAGCTTCCCTGGCCAGACATCAAGTCCTTCCCCGATTTCGGACTTACCCTCCAACGCTCAACCTTCGACAAGATACTGGCCGACCACGCGGTTGCCCAGGGTGCCAGGCTGCACGAGAACACCAACGCCACTGAGCCGATCGTCGAGAACGGCCGGGTGGTCGGCGTGAAGACAAAGACCGAAGAGTTCCGGGCCCCGGTCGTCGTGGCCGCCGACGGTAACTCTTCCCGCATCGCAGCTTCGCTGGGTGTGAAGGCCGACCGCCGCAAGCCCATGGGCGTCGCCGTTCGCGCCTACTACAAGTCCGAGCGTTCCAACGAAGACTGGATGGAATCGTGGCTGGAGCTATGGGACGGCGAGCCGAACCGCTCCAACCTGCTGCCTGGCTACGGCTGGGTGTTCCCGCTTGCTGACGGCACGTGCAACGTTGGCCTGGGCGTTCTGAATCAGAAAACCGGCGGCATGTCTACCCGCGAGATGCTCTCCGCTTGGCTGCGCAATACCCCCGAAGAGTGGGGCTTTACGCCCGAAAACCAGATCGGCAAGGTTGGCTCGGCTGCGCTTCCGATGGCGTTCAACCGCGAGCCGCACTACAAGGCCGGGCTGCTGCTCGTTGGAGATTCGGGCGGCATGGTCTCCCCGTTTAACGGCGAGGGCATTCCCTATGCGCTGGAGGCCGGGGCGCTGGCCGCCGAGGCGATAGCCGATGCCAAGGCCCGCGGATTCGGCACGGCGAGCGCGGAAAACGCGCTGCGCAATTACGAGACGGCCGTCCACGAACAATGGGGCGGATACTACAAATTGGGGCAGATTTTTGTTGCGTTAATCACGCGACCAGCGATTATGCGTCTCTGCACCCGCTACGGATTACCACGTCCGACCCTGATGCGTCTTACAATGAAGCTGCTGTCCCACCTGTACGACGAATCAGATGGCGACTGGATGGACAGGCTGATCACCGCCGCGGCGGCAATAGCGGGCAGCACGAGAGCGATTGGAGTGAAATAGGTCTATGAATCCTTATGTGCCCTTTTTGGGTTTGTTAGCTCTTGCGGCGGTCGCCATGGCCGCGCTCATCTTGCTCTCAGCCTTTGTGGGGCCGAGACGCAAAAACCGACAGAAATATGACTCCTACGAGTGCGGCATTGATCCGACCCCGACCCCCGACGGGTTCGGCCGTTTCCCGGTCAAGTACTACCTGATCGCCATGCTCTACATCGTGTTCGACGTGGAGATCGTGTTCCTGTATCCCTGGGCCGTTGCCTTCGACTCCCTGGGGTTGTTCGCCCTCATCGAGATGCTGATCTTCACGGTCGCCATCGGTATCTCCTATGTCTACATCTGGCGACGCGGCGGATTGGAGTGGGACTGATATGGCCGGAGGAATCGAAGAAAACCTGCCTGAAGGCGTCGTCCTGACGACGGTCGAGGGGCTGTTCGGTTGGATGCGTCAAGCCTCGTTCTGGCCGGCCACCTTCGGACTTGCCTGCTGCGCCATTGAGATGATGGCGTTCGGCGCGGCCAAGTTCGACGCCGGCCGCTGGGGCCAGGAGGTGTTCCGCGCCTCGCCGCGCCAGGCAGACCTCATGATCATCTCGGGCCGCGTCTCGCAGAAGATGGCCCCGGTACTGCGCCGCGTGTACGACCAGATGCCGAACCCCAAGTGGGTCATGGCGATGGGCGCCTGCGCCTCTTCCGGCGGCATCTTCAACAACTATGCGATCATCCAGGGCGGCGACCACCTGGTTCCGGTGGACATCTACGTGCCCGGCTGCCCGCCGCGCCCCGACATGCTGATCGACGGCATGTTCAAGCTCAAGAAGAAGATCGTGCAAAAGCGCCCCGAAGGCAAGCACGAGCTGCGCGTGTGGGAGGAGAAGGAGGCCGCCGCGCTCGAAGCCCCGGCCACCGAAGACATGAAAGGCCTCATGCGATGAGCGAAAACCTTCCCGAGTACCCCAAATACCAGCAAGAGGTCGTGGAGACTGAGACGGGCATGTGGTCGACCGGAACCGGGGACACCTCCGGCTACGGGCTCATCACCCGCACGATCGAAATGCCGACCGGCCAGCAGCCGCCGTTCGGCGACTGGTATGACGACGCCATCAAGCGCGTGGAGGAAAAGGTTGATCACCCCTTCCACCACATCGTCTTCGATCACGGCGAACTCACGCTGTACGTTCCGCGTGAAAAATTGCTTGAGGTCATGCGGATCATGCGCGACGATTATCCGCTGCGCTTCGAGTACTGCCTCTCGGTTTCCGGCGTTCACTACCCCGAATACCACGGGCACGAGTTCCACGTCGTCTATCACCTCGAATCCATGACGCACAACCGCCGGATTCGCGTAGAGACCGGGGCCCCCGCCGATGACCCGACCATTCCGTCGGTCACCTCCATTTATCCGGCGGCCGACTGGCACGAGCGCGAAACCTGGGACATGTTCGGCATCGTGTTCGACGGCCACCCCCACCTCACCCGCATCCTCATGCCCGACGACTGGGTCGGGCACCCGCAGCGCAAGGACTATCCGCTGGGCGGGATCCCGATTGAATTCAAGGGCACCAAGGTGCCGCCCGTCGACCAGCGCAGGAGGTATCTGTGAAACCCAGCAGCACCGACTTTTATGCCGAGCCCGGGCACGAAGAGGACTACCCGGCCTACGACGTGGGCGCAGCCGGCGACTTCGACGCGGTTCAGGCCGCCCAGAAGGAGCGCGACGACCAGGTTCTAGTTATCAACATGGGCCCGCAGCACCCCTCCACGCACGGCGTTTTGCGCCTGCTGGTCGAGTGCGACGGCGAAACGGTTCTGTCCTGCCGCCCCTCCATCGGCTTCCTGCACACCGGCATTGAGAAGAACATGGAGTACCGCACCTGGGCGCAGGGCTCCGCGTTCGTCACCCGCATGGACTACGTTGCCCCGTTCTTCAACGAGGCCGCCTACGTCTTCTCCGTCGAGCGCTTGCTAGATATAGAGGACAAGATTCCGCAGCGGGCCAAGGACATCCGCGTGCTGTTCATGGAGCTGTGCCGCATCGCCTCCCACCTGGTCGCCATGGCGACCGCGGGCCTGGAGCTCGGCGCGTTGACCGTATACATGAACGGCTACCGCGAGCGTGAGGTCATCTTCGACTTCTTCGAAGCCGTCACCGGCCTGCGCATGAACCACGAGTACTTCCGCCCGGGTGGCGTCGCCAACGACCTGCCCGAGAACGCGATCTCCCAGCTGCACCAGCTGATCGACTGGGTCGAGCCCCGCCTCAAGGAAATCCACGATTTCTGCGACGACAACCCCATCTTCCAGGGCCGTACCAAGAACACCGCGTACATGGATCAGACGGCCTGCTTCGCCCTCGGCATCACCGGCCCGCGCCTACGCGCCACCGGGTTCGAGTGGGATCTGCGCAAGAAGCAGCCCTATTGCGGCTATGAAACCTACGATTTCGACGTCCCCACTCGCACCGGAGCCGACGCCTACGACGCGTACCGCATCCGCATGGACGAGATGGTCGAATCCCTCAAGATCGTAAAGCAAGCCACCGATCGCCTGGAGCGTTCCGTCGGCGAGCCCGTGATGATCCAAGACCCGCAGTACAAGTGGCCGGCCAAGCTGGTCGTCGGCCCCGACGGCCAGGGCAACGCCTTCTCGCACGTGAAAGACATCATGGGCGAGAACATGGAGGGCCTGATTCACCACTTCAAGATGGTCTCCTCTGGGTTCAAGGTTCCCGCCGGGCAGGCCTACGTTCCGATCGAATCGCCGAAGGGCGAGATCGGCTGCCACGTCGTCTCCGACGGCGGCACCCACCCATACCGCGTCCACATGCGCGACCCAGGGTTCAACAACTTGCAGGCCATCCCGCTGCTCACCGAGGGCGGAATGATCGCAGACATCGTGGTGTCCATTGCATCACTCGACCCAGTGCTTGGAGGCGTTGACAGATGACAGAAGGGAATATGGCCCAGTCGAACATCGACGAGAAGACCATCGAAGAGCTCAAGCAGATCATGGCCCGATACCCGCAGCCGCGTTCCGCGCTCATGCCGATGCTGCACCTGGTGCAGAGCGTCGACGGCGTGGTTTCCCAGCGCGGCATTGAGGTGATCGCCGAATTGGTCGGTATCACCGAGGCCCAGGTACAAGGGGTTTCGACCTTCTACACGCAGTACCTCAAGCACCCGGGCGGCAAACACCACATCGGGGTGTGCTCCACCTCGCTGTGCGCGGTCATGGGCGGCGACGCCCTCTACGACCGCATCTCCAAGCGCCTGGGCGTCGACGAAGGTACGACGGAAGACGGCATGTTCACCCTTGAGCGCGTCGAGTGCAACGCGGCTTGCGATTTCGCGCCCGTGATCATGGTCAACTGGGAGTTCATGGACAACATGACCCCTGAGAAGGCCGATAAATTGCTCGACGACCTGGAGGCCGGAAGGCCGGTCAAGCCCACGCGCGGCGCGACCATCACCTCCTGGCGCGACAACGAACGGCTACTCGCCGGGTTCTACGACGGCAAGGCCGACGAGGGCGTCTCCGCCGGGGAAGCCTCGCTGGCCGGTGTGGAGATCGCCCGCGAGAACAACTGGAGCGCACCGAAGGGGGAGGCCAAATGACAGACCTGCTCACTCCCGTCCTGACCGAGAACTGGGGCAAGGACAAGTCCTGGACATACGACTTCTACGCCCAGCACGGCGGATTCGAGGCTGCCAAAAAGGCGCTGAAGATGAAGCCCGAAGAGGTCATGAACACTGTGAAGGACGCCGGGCTGCGCGGACGCGGCGGCGCCGGCTTTCCCACTGGCGTCAAGTGGTCGTTCATCCCGCAGGCGAACCCCAAGCCCAAATACCTGATCGTAAATGCCGACGAATCCGAGCCCGGCACGTGTAAGGACATGCCGCTGCTGCTCGCCTCGCCGCACCTGCTGCTTGAGGGCATCGTAATCTCCGCCTACGCGGTCAACTGCCACCAGGCCTACATCTACATTCGCGGTGAGGCCGCGCACGTCGCCAGGCGTATGCAGGCGGCCGTCGCCTCCATGTACGAGCACGGCTGGTTCGGCAAGGACATCCAAGGTACCGGCTTCGATCTGGACGTCACCGTCCACTCGGGTGCCGGAGCCTATATCTGCGGCGAAGAGACGGCCTTGCTTGAATCCTTGGAGGGACGCCGCGGGCAGCCTCGGCTCAAGCCCCCGTTCCCCGCAGTGGAAGGCCTGTTCGCCTCCCCGACGGTGGTGAACAACGTGGAGTCAATCTCGACCGTTCCGTCGATCATTAAGAACGGTGTGGATTGGTTCGCCTCCATGGGCACCGAGAAGTCCAACGGCTTTACGATCTATTCGATCTCCGGCCACGTGGCCCGTCCCGGGCAGTACGAGGCTCCGCTGGGAACCACGTTCCGTCAGCTGCTGCAGCTGGCCGGCGGCATCCGCAAGGGCCACCAGCTCAAGTTCTTCACCCCGGGCGGCTCGTCCACCCCGATGCTGACCGAGGAACACCTCGACACGCCCCTGGACTTCGAAGGCCTGGCAGCCGTCGGCTCCATGCTCGGAACCAAGGCCATGCAGACCTTCGACGAAACGACGTCTGTGGTTCGCACTACCACGCGCTGGGCCGAGTTCTACCAGCACGAATCCTGCGGCAAGTGCACGCCCTGCCGCGAGGGCACGCAATGGCTGGTACAGATTCTCAAAAAGCTCGAAGCGGGCCAGGGCGAAGAGGGCGACGTCGATAAATTGCTCGCGGTTTGCGACGACATCAACGGGCTATCGTTCTGCACGCTGGCCGGCGGCGCAGTCTCCTGCGTCACCTCAGCGATCGCGCACTTCAGGCCCGAGTTTGAGCTGGGCTACACCACCCCGGCATGGGAGGCGTTCCCCTACGAAAAGAGCGCTTTGTTTGAAGGAGGGGTCAAGTGACCGACGTCGTCCAAACGGATTTGGTGACGCTCACCATCGACGACACCCAGGTGTCGGTGCCCAAGGGCACCACCATCATCCGGGCCGCCGAGAAGATCGGCATCGCGATCCCCAGGTTCTGCGACCACCCGCTGCTCGATCCGCGCGGATCCTGCCGCCAGTGCCTCGTCGACGTGCTCGATGCCGGTAACGGCCGCGGATTCCCCGCCGCCCAGGCCTCCTGCACGATGACGGTCGCCGAGGGCATGGTCGTGCGCACGCAGTTCACCTCCGAGAAGGCCAAGAAGGCCCAGGCGGGGATCATGGAGCTGCTGCTCATCAATCATCCGCTCGACTGCCCGATCTGCGACAAGGCGGGGGAGTGCCCGCTGCAGAACCAGGCGATGAGCGTTGGCCGCGGCGACACCCGCTTCGACGGCGAGAAGCGCCATTATCCGAAGCCGCTGGAGGTCACCCCGCAGCTGCTGTTGGATCGCGAGCGCTGCATCCTGTGCGCCCGCTGCACCCGCTTCGTCGAAGAGATCGCCGGTGACCCGTTCATCTCGCTGGCCTCCCGCGGACGCAACCAGCAGGTCGCCGTCTATCCTGAGGCAGAATCCGGCTCCCTGTATTCGGGCAACGTCGTGCAGATCTGCCCCGTCGGCGCCTTCACCGCGAAGTCCTACCGCTTCAACGCCCGCCCGTTCGACCTCGTCTCCGTCGATACCACCTGCGAGCACTGCGCATCGGGCTGCTCGCTGCGCACCGATCAGAGGCACGGCAAGGTTCGCCGCCGCCTCGCCGGGTTCAACCCCGAGGTCAACGAAGAGTGGAACTGCGATAAGGGCCGCTTCGCCTTCGCCTCCGGCCACATCGACCGCGTCGAAACCCCGCTGGTAAGGGTGAACGGCGAGCTCCAGCCCGCCTCCTGGCCCGAAGCCATCCGGGCCGCCGCCGCGGGGCTGAAGAAGGCCGGTGACAAGGTCGGCGTTCTGCCCGGCGGCCGCCTCACCTTGGAAAACGCCTACGCGTACTCCAAGTTCGCGCGCGTGGCACTGGGCACCAATAACATCGACTACCGCTCGCGCCGCGGCTCTAAAGAAGAGGCAACCTTCCTGCTCTCGGCCGTCGCCGGGGCTACGACCCCGAGCTACGCCGATCTGGAAACAGCCAAGCAGGTCGTGCTGGTCGCCTTCGATCCCGAATACGAATCGCCGATCGTTCAGCTGCGCCTCATCAAGGCCGTGAAGAAGGGCCTGAAGGTCGTCAACCTCTCGGCCATCCGCACTTCCCGCTCTGACAAGCTCAAGGCCGAATGGATTCCGGTCGAGCCCGGTGCCGAAGCTGCCGCGCTCGGCAAGGTCAAGCTAGATGCCGACTCCATCATCTTGGTGGGCGAGCGCGGCGCGCTTGCCGCCGGAGCCCTGAAGGCTGTCGTCGAGGCCGCGAACAAGTCCGGGGCCCGCTGGGCCTGGATCCCGCGCCGCGCCGGTGAGATCGGGGCCGTCGAATCCGGCTGCCTGCCCAACGCTCTTCCCGGAGGCCGTCCGGTCGCCGATGTGAAGGCGCGCGTGGACGTCGCCACCGCTTGGGGCCTCGAAACCATCCCCGGCAACGTCGGCCTGGACGCGGTCGAGATCGTGAACGCCGGGGCCGAGGGCCTGCTGGACGCGCTGGTTATCGGCGGCGTCGAGCTCAGGGATCTTCCCGATCCGGCTGCCGCGATGCAGGCCATCGACAGATCGTTCACCGTCAGCTTGGAAAACCGCCTCTCGCAGGCAGCTCTCCTAGCCGACGTCGTGCTGCCGACCGCTCTCATCGAAGAGCAGTCCGGGCACTTCCTCAACTGGGAGCACCGTGCCGGGGTCGTCAACAAGGTTGTGAAGTCTTCCGCGATGACGGATCTCGAAATCCTCGACCTCATCGCAACCGAGATGGACGCGCCGATCGCGCTGGATTCGACCGAGAAGGCCTCCAACGAATGGGCCGGGTTCGGAAACTGGGAGGGCGAGCGCCCCGCACTGGAAACCGAGCCGATCGAAGCCCAGCCCGAGGGCGTGCTCCTCACCGCCTGGTCGGAGCCGCTTTGGGCCTCGGCCGCCAACGACGGGGAAGAGAACCTGGCAGCCTCCGCCCGGGCCGAGTTCGCGGCCCTAAGCGAAGCCACCGCCAAATCGCTCGGCCTGGAAGCCGGGGACGAGGTTTCCGTATCCGGGGACGTCGCCTCTATCCGTCTTCCGCTGCAAGTTAGGGAGATGGTCGACGGCACCATCTGGATTCCCGCCAACTCACGCCAAGGCACGCTCGGGGAACTGGGCGCGGCCGTCGGCCATGTCGTGACCGTGGCCAAGGAGGGCAAATGAACATCCTCGAAACTAACCCCACAGCCGCCGAGCTGCTGGCAAACGACCCGTGGTGGCTCGTCGTCATCAAGGTCGTCGGAATGCTGGTGATTCTGCTTGTGTGGACGATCTTCAACGTCTGGTACGAGCGCCGGCTGGTTGGCAAGATGCAGCACCGCCTCGGCCCGATCATGAACGGCCCGTTCGGCCTGCTGCAGGCCCTCGCCGAAGGCATCAAGCTGCTGGCCAAGGAAGACTTCATGCCCCGCAGCGTCGACAAGGTGCTGTTCACCTTGGCGCCGATCATCGCAGGCACCGCGGCCTTCACCTCCTGGGCGTTCATACCGCTCGGCGGGCGAGTCAACATGTTCGGACAAGACACCGTGCTGCAGATCACCGACATGCCGGTCGGCGTGCTGATGATCCTGGCCGTCACCTCCGTCGGTATCTACGGCTTTGTGCTGGCCGGTTGGTCGTCGAACTCCCCGTACTCGCTGCTCGGCTCGCTGCGCTCCTCGGCCCAGATGATCTCCTACGAGGTTTCGATGGGCCTGTGCTTCGCCGCCGTGTTCCTCTATGCCGGGTCGATGTCGACTGCCGAGATCGTCGCCGCCCAAGGCCGCTCCCTGTCCTTCTTTGGCGTCGACGTCGGGCTGCAGAACTGGTTCTGGCTAGCGCTTTTGCCGTCGTTCATCGTCTACGTGATCTCCATGGTCGGCGAGACGAACCGCGCCCCCTTCGACCTGGTCGAGGCAGAATCCGAGCTGGTGTCCGGCTACATCACCGAATACTCCGGCTTCCGCTACGCCATCTTCTTCCTGGCCGAGTACATCAACATGACCACGGTGTCTGCCGTCGCCACGACGCTGTTCATGGGCGGCTATCACACGCCCTGGCCGTTCACCTTCATCCCGATCCTGAACGACGCCGAGACCCCTTGGATCGGCCCCGTTTGGTTCATTATCAAGGTTCAGCTGTTCTTCTCGCTGTTCGTGTGGCTGCGCGGCACGCTCCCGCGCTTCCGCTACGACCAGTTCATGTCCCTGGGCTGGAAGGGCCTGATCCCGATCGCGGGTGTTTGGCTGCTGGCCGTCGCCGTCGTGCGCGAACTCCAGCGCACCAACCTGCTGGCAGGACCTGCGGTGGGCATCTTCTTCGGAGTGGTTGCCGTCATCATCATCGCCTTGCTGTTCGTCGGCGGTAAAGAGCCGCCTGAGCCCGAACCGGTTGACGAGGAGCCCGAGGTGGTCGACGCCTTCGCGGGCGGCTACCCGGTGGCCCCGCTCCCTGGCCAGATACTTGCCGAGCAGGCGCAAACCATCGAGATGGAAGGGGTGAAATGAGCTTCTTCAGCGCTTGGGCTGGCTTCGCGGTCACGTTCAAGAACATTTTCAGAAAGCCCTTCACCGAGAAGTACCCGCAAAAGGACTGGCAGCCCGAAATCCAGCCCCGCTTCCACGGACGTCACCAGCTGAACCGCTGGCCCGACGGCCTAGAGAAGTGCGTCGGCTGCGAGCTGTGCGCCTACGCCTGCCCCTCCGACGCCATCTACGTCGAGGCGGGGGAGAACACGGACGACGAGCGCTACTCGCCGGGGGAGCGCTACGGCAAGGTCTACGAGATCAACTACCTGCGCTGCATCTTCTGCGGCTTCTGCATCGAGGCCTGCCCGACCAGGGCGCTGACCATGACCAACGAGTTCAAGCTGGCCGACACCACGCGTGAATCGCTGATCCTGACCAAGGAAGACCTGCTGGTCGACCTCGGCCCGGGCATGGAACAGCCGCCGCATCCGCGCAGGCTAGGTGCCGACGAGAAGGCCTACTTCCTGGGGCTTCCCGCCGACGGCCAGGCCGATAACCGCGTTCCCGCCGAGGGGGTGGCCAAATGATCCAAGACATCGTCTTTTGGGTATGCGGAGTGTGCACCATCGTGGGCGCGCTCGGCCTGATCAGCTTGAAGAAACCCATCCACGCCGTGCTCTGCCTGGCGTTCGTGATGGTCAACCTGGCCGCCATTTATGCGGCGCTCGATGCGGCCTTGCTGGCTGCCGCCCAGGTGATCGTCTATACCGGTGCCATCCTGATGCTGTTCCTGTTCGTGGTGATGTTGGTGGGCGTCGATCCGACCGAATCCCACCGCGAAACCATCAAGGGACAGCGCGTCCTGGCCGCCATCGCGGCCTTGGGAATGCTGGTGCTGCTGTTGCTCGCCATTGGCGGGAATATCCCGGCTGAGACCGTCGGCCTTGAAGGTGCCAACGGAACCGACGGCAACGTCGTCTCCCTGGCGAAGGCCATCTTCGGCGAGTACGTGTTCGCGTTCGAGTACATCTCTTCGCTGATGATCATCGCCCCGGTCGGTGCCATGGTGCTGGCCTCGCACGCGCGGCTGCTGCCCAAGAAGACGCAGCGCGACCGCGCAGCCGACCGCATGGAACGCTACAAGGAGGACGGCGTGCTGCCCACGCCGCACCCGAGCGCCGGTGTGCTCGCCCGCAACAACTCCATCGCAACCCCGGCCCTGCTGCCCGACGGCTCGATCTCCGCCGAGTCCGTCTCCCCGACGATGATCACCCGCAACAAGGTGGTTCACTCGCAGGTCGTGGCCGAGGTCACCAAACAGCGCTTCGCCGAGCTGGCAGGGGAGGCCCCGCCAGCGATCATCTAC
>JAISTE010000099.1 GCA_031272825.1 Propionibacteriaceae bacterium
CCAGGTGAACGCCGACGAGCGGCCCTCCCGCGTTGTGGGAGAATGGGCGCGTCCTTGAGGAGGTTCACATGATCGAGATCGGCCGGGCCAAGCGCGCCGTCCCCGTCTACGGATTCGACGACATCGCCGTCATCCCCGAACGCCGCACCCGCGGTGTTGAGGAGGTGAACCTCACCTGGAAGATCGACGCCCTGAGTTTCGATTTCCCGATCATCGCCGCCCCGATGGACTCGGTAATGTCGCCCGCCACGGCCATCGCATTCGGCAAGCTCGGCGGGCTGGGCGTGCTCAACCTGGAGGGGCTGTGGACCCGCTACGAGGATCCGACCAATATTTTGGTGCAGCTGGCCGAGCTAGAAGACGCCGTCTCGGCCACCAAATTCATGCAAAAGGTCTACTCAGAGCCGATTAAGGGCGAGCTGATCCAGGCCAGACTCGCCGAAATCCGCGATTCGGGGGTGGCCGTCGCAGGTTCGCTCTCCCCGCAAAACTGCGTCGAATTCGGCCACATCGTCGAGCAGTCGGGGGTGGATTTCTTCGTCATCCGCGGCACGACGGTCTCCGCCGAGCACGTCTCGCAGGTGAACGAGCCGCTCAACCTCAAAGACTTCATCTATCACCTGGATGTGCCCGTGATCGTCGGCGGCTGCGCCACCTACCAGGCGGCCCTGCACCTGATGCGCACCGGGGCTGCGGGCATCCTCGTCGGCTTCGGCGGGACGGCCACGCGCAAGACCCGCTCGGTGCTCGGCATCGAGGTTCCCATGGCTTCGGCCGTGGCGGATGTCGCAGAGGCCAGGCGCGACTACCTGGACGAATCCGGCGGCCGCTACGTGCAGGTCATCGCCGACGGGGCGCTCGGCGCTTCGGGCGACATTGTGAAGGCCTTCGCCTGCGGCGCAGACGCCGTGATGGTCGGCACCCCGCTGGCCCGCGCCTACGAAGCCCCGGGCCGCGGCTGGCACTGGGGTGCCGAAGCCTGGCACCCGACGCTGCCGCGCGGCGAGCGCGTCAAGCTCGGAGCCATCGGAACTCTGGAAGAGATCGTGCTCGGCCCGTCGGTGAAGCCCGACGGCACCATGAACCTGGTCGGCGCCCTGCGCAAGGCCCTGGCTACCACGGGCTATTCCGAGGTCAAGGAATTCCAGAAAGTGCCGATCGTCGTCAACCGGTAAGCGCGCCAGCGACGCACAACTAACCGTAATTTCCTACTCAAACCTGAAACGGCTGTACTCAATTTGGGCTAGTAAGCTACTCTTATTCAAGTTTCAGGTGGCCAGGGGAACGCGGGTCTTGTACCCGTTCGGTTGGCCTGACAAAGCGAAAGGACGCCACCGCGGTGGCGTCCTTTCTTAGTTTGCGTTCTAGTACTTGATGTAAGCCAGCTGCTGCTGAAGATACTCGAACAGGCCGTGCTTGCCGTCCGCGCCGCCGATGCCGGACTTGCGCCAGCCGGCGTGCCAGCCCTGCAGATCCTCGAAGTGGTGGCGGTTCACGTACGTCTCGCCGAAGTTCAGGTCGGTGATGGCCTGCAGTGCGGTAGAGAGCGACTTCGTAAACACGGAGGAGGTGAGGCCGTACTCGACGCCGTTGGCATCGTCGATCACCTGGTCGTAGTCGTCCCACTTGATGATCGGCAGCACCGGCCCGAAGACCTCCTTTTGCACGATCTCGGAATCCTGACGGGCGTTCACCACCAGCGTCGGCTCGTAGAAGTAGCCGGTGCCCTTGTCGGCGGGCTTTCCGCCGGTCAGGATCTCGGCACCGTCGGCCTTCGCGCGCTCGACCATGGCCGCGATCTTCTCCAACTGGCCCTTGTCGACCTGCGAGGAGTAATCACCGGCTGTCTTCGGATCGCCGTAATCGGCGCTCTCGAAGGCGGCCTTGAGCTTGGAGACGAACTCGTCATAGACGTCCGCGTGCACGTACGCGCGCTCGGCGCAGTTACACACCTGCCCGGAGAAGATAAGCCGGGAGTTCTTCACCGCTTCGACGGCCAGGTCAATGTCCGCGTCCGGGAAGACGATCGCGGGGGCCTTGCCGCCGAGCTCCAGCGAAGTCTTCATGATCTTCTCGGCAGAGTTCTTGATGATCTGCACGCCGGCCTCAACCGAACCGGTGAGTGAAACCATGTCGGAGATCGGGTGCTTGACGAGAGCCTCGCCCAGCGTCGCCCCGCCGCCGGTAACGAAGTTCACCACGCCCGCCGGGATGATGTCCTTGCATAGCTCAGCGAAACGCAGGGTGACCAACGGCGTCGTCGAAGATGGCTTGATAACAGAGGTGCAGCCCACCAGCATCGACGGAGCGACCTTGCGGGCCATCACGAAGAACGGGAAGTTCCACGGGCAGATGCCCACCACGACCCCGATCGGCTTCTGGAACAGGAACATCTTCTCTTGCGGATCGCGCGATTGCAAGATCTCGCCCTCGTAGATGTTCGCCCATCCGGCGTAGTAGTCGAAGTATTCGGCGGTGAAGTCGATCTCCACCTGCGCCAACCCGGCGACCTTCGCCTGCTCGGCCAACAGTAGTTCGGCTAGCTCGATGCGGTTGTCCCGAATCACCTGGGCCATCTGCTTGAGGTAGCCAGCCCGCGTCGCCGAAGCCTCGTGGGCCCAGGCCTTCTGCGCCGCGTGTGCGGCCTGCAGCGCCTTGTCGGCGTCGTTCTCATTCCCCTTCGGCACCTGGCCGATGATCTCGTTGGTATACGGATTCTCAACCTCGATCCAGTCGCCAGTAGTGGCCTCGACCAGCTCGCCGTTGATCAGTTGTTTATAGGTTTGCACGAAACCTCCTCCTTAGATACATGCCCTCGGGGAGCGGCTTCGATGCCCGACCCCGATGTTGGGCAACCTGTGACAGGTGTTGGCTGCCAGTATTCCACGTTCAGCGCGTAAGCGTTAGCAATTTCTCGCCAGTTTCGCCCTATCGCACGCGCACGGCGGCCGACGTTTTCGACTTCGCCAGGTAGATGGCCGACTGCCCGGTGACCTTCACCGTCAGCTTCTTGCCCTTGTCAGCCTTCTTTACCTTGTACTTCGCCTTGGTCGCGCCCTTGATCTTCTTCCCGTTTCGGTACCACTGGTAGCTGTACTTCAGCCCCTGGGTCCCCCACTCGCCGACGACCGCGCGCAGCTTCTTCCCGATCTTCGCTTTGCCCTCGACTACCGGTACCTTCGCGCCTTTAACTTTCCCCTTGCCGACGTACGTGGTCTCTTCCGTCGTCTTGGTTCCGGTTTTCCCATCTAATACCCAGGTGACGGTCTCAGTCAGCTTCTTCCCCAACACCGCCTTAGTGGGGGAGTAGGTATCGGCTGTGGCCCCCGGGATCGGCTTGCCGTTGGCGTTCCACTGGTAGGACACCTCGGCACCCTCGGGAATCCACGTGCCCAGCACGGTGCTCATGGTGACGCCGATCATCGGCGAACCCGAAAGCTCGGGATAGTCCGCGGGCGGGGGAGTGAAGCGCTTGGTCAGCGTCGCCCTGGGCTTGAACTTCTTCGTCGAGCGAGCCACAGTCTTCGGGCAGGCGGGCAGCCCCGACTTGCCGCACCACTGGTAGTTCTTGGGATCTAAGTTGGGCACGCCCGTCCACCAGGAGGTCGCCATCATCGCCCCATCCCAGGACAGGGAGATGTGCACGTGATCCATGTGGTTCTGGGTATACGAGCCGCGGTCTTCCACCCAACGCCAGCCCATCTCGGGGTAGTACACAGACCAAATCTTGTGGTCGTACATGATGTACATGATCCCCAGCCGGTAGGCGGCCTCGCCGTTGTTGGCCGTCAGCCACTTCAAGGCCTTATAGGCGGCTTTCTTCTGCTCGGGGCGGGAGGTGTCGCGTGCCCAGTCCAGCGCCCGGCCTTCTTCGTGTTCGCTGATCCCTGCCGTCGCGCACGAGCGCACGATTCCCAGCGACGAGCCGCCCCAAGAGTTCATAAGGAGCTTGAGCAGGGCCGTCGCACCGGGCTTGGCGGTGGGAGAACAGGTGGTTTGCTTGCGGTACCCGAGATGGGCGTCGACGATTTGGGGGGATTCGAGCGTAGCTGGAGGTTTCGGATCCGCCGCTCGCGCCGCCGTCGGAATCACCAATGCGACGGCAAGCGCGAGCACAACGGATAATGAAACTTTCCTCACGCCGGGCAATGCTACCCGGCGTTCGGTTTACGGATGCGTCATGGCCGCGACGTCCAGCGCCTTGGCCAGCTGCTCCTCGGTGATCTCACCGCGCTCGATATAGCCGAGCTCGCGCACGGCCTGGGCGATGGTCACGTTGTTCTTCACCGAGTACTTGGCGATCTTGGCCGACGCCTCGTAGCCGATCACCCGGTTCAGCGGGGTGACGATCGAGGGCGAGGATTCGGCGTACTCGCGGCACTTCTCGGTGTTGGCGGTAATGCCGTCGATGCAGCGCTTGGCCAGCTGCTCGCCAACGTTACCCAGAATCGTGATGGATTCGAGCAGGTTGCGGCTCATCACCGGCAGCATCACGAGCAGATCGAAGTTGCCTTGTGAACCGGCAAAAGCGATGGCCTGGTCGTTGCCGATCACCTGCGCGGCCACCTGCACGGTCGCCTCGGGCAGCACCGGGTTGACCTTGCCGGGCATGATCGACGATCCGGGCTGCAGATCCGGCAGCGCGATCTCACCGATGCCGGTGCGCGGGCCAGAACCCATCCAGCGCAGGTCGTTGGCGATCTTCACATAAGAAACGGCGATCGTGCGCAGCATCCCGGAGGTCTCGACCAGCGAATCCTGGGCGGCCTGGGCCTCGAAGTGGTTCGGTGCCTCCTTGAACGGCAGGCCGGTGTGCTCGGCGATCAGCTCGATCACGCGCTTGGAGAACCCGGGCGGGGTATTGATACCGGTGCCCACGGCCGTCCCGCCAAGCGGCAGCTCGGCGAGCCGTTCCTCAGCCGCTTTCACCCGGGCGATGCCGTTGCGAATCTGCTGGGCGTAACCGGAAAACTCCTGGCCGAGCATGATCGGGGTGGCGTCCATCAGGTGCGTGCGGCCCGACTTCACCACGTCCTTGAACTCCACGGCCTTGGCCTCCAGCGAGCTGGCGAGGACGTCGAGCTTGGGCAGCAGTTCGCGCTCGATGGCAGCCATCGCGGCCACGTGGATAGAGGAGGGGAAGACGTCGTTAGAAGACTGCGAGGCGTTCACGTGGTCGTTCGGGTGAACCTTGGAACCCAAGAAACCCGTAGCCAGGGTGGCGATCACCTCGTTGGTGTTCATATTCGACGACGTCCCGGAGCCAGTCTGGAAGACGTCGATGGGGAACTGATCGTTGTGCTTGCCTGCGATCACCTCGTCGGCGGCCTTGACGATGGCGTCCCTCATCGGGCCGGTGATGACGCCCAGCTCGGCGTTCGCGAGCGCGGCGGCGCGCTTGATCTCGCCCAGGGCGGCGATGTGGTGGGGGGAGAGGGTCATGCCAGAAATCGGGAAGTTCTCGACGGCCCGCTGCGTCTGCGCGGCGTAGAGCGCGTCCTTCGGCACTCGCACCTCGCCCATGGTGTCATGTTCGATGCGATATTCCATGGCTCTCAGCCTAGATTCATTCCAGCTTTCGGGCGAATCTTGTACACATCTAGCGGCGCAGCTGGCTCTTTATGGCATGAGCCAAGCCGTGCTAAGCGTCGAAGAAGTCGATGCGGAGCTGGGGGTAGAGACCCGAACCGTATCGACGCCCATAGTCCAGATCCCTCCCTTTACCGAGTTCGTGGAAAGCGAGTATTCCGCGTTGGCCGCGTTTGCCGTCGTCACGGTGGGGGATAAGGAACGGGCGATGGACATCTTGCAGGATGCCCTGTTTGGGGCCTTCAGGAACTGGCGCAGAATCGAGAACCCGGGCGCGTATATCCGCCGCTCAATCGTGAACGGGCACCGCAGATTCTTCTCGCGCAGGCGTGAGTGGGCCGTCGCTCCCGAGAGATTCACCGAAGGAGCGAGCGCTGGCCACGAGGACTCGGTGGCGGCTCTCGACTGGGCGATGCGTGCGGTAGCGCGCTTGCCCAAACGGCAACGGGCGGCGGTCGTCGCCCGGGTTCTAGAGGACCGCAGCTATAACGAGGTCGCTGCAATCGTCGGATGTACCCCCGTCACTGCCCGATCGCTGGTGTCGAAAGGGCTTGCCAAACTCAGAAACATCCAAGGAGGAGAAAATGGATGAGTTGCATGAAATGCAGGAGCTGAAAACTACATGGAAGAGCGCCCAGAAGGCGTTTGAAGCGCCCAAGGCGGCGGTGGTCGAGGCGGATGCCAAGCGTGCCCGCGTCGGGCACCGGGTCGCGATGGGCTTTAGCGTGCTGGGCGTCGGGGCGCTCGCCGGGATTCTGGCCGTGCCGCTGCTGCCATCTTTTGAGGCCGCACCGCCGCAGGTGGTGGTGGCCACGTCCGTCCCAGCTGAGAGCGTTGCACCCGAACCCGAGGCGGCCAAGAGCGTGTACTCGTTCGGGGTGGAACTCGAACCGGGGCAGTACCGGCACCAGGTCGTCGAGTACTACCAGTACGACAACAACGGGAAACTGGTATTGGATTCCGAGCAGGAAATCTGGACGGACATCGACGGGGTCAAGTACGTCGAAGAAGCAGTGGGAAACAATGAAACGAAGTGCATAGCGGTTGGCTGCGATGGTGTGTCGGAGCGGTATTTCCTGGAACAAATGCCATTGTCGGACAATATTTTCGGGCATGAATACTCGTTCACCACGGCGGGCGTTGAGGCTAGCGCCGAGGCGATCTTGAAGCTGTTCGGTGAGGAGGCCAGCGCATCTGCCGAGCCGTGCGTGTACGAAGGGCCTACCGAGATTGATGGAGAGCCGGTGACTCCGGCTTGCTCGGGGGATGAACCTGCGAAAGATGAGAAGGCGCGATTGGCATACGACATCGCCACGGCGCTCGCGGACGGCTGGTTCCCCGTCTCGCACCGCAAAGCCGCTGTGGAGGCGCTGAGCTCTCTCGACAAGATTACGGTTGGCGAGGGCAAAGACCAGCTGGGTCGCGACGCCGTGCTCATCGAGAACTCTGCCTGTGAGGATGTTGCCGAAGGCGAGTGCTACTACCTGAACGAGCTGTACCTAGATCCGACGGATTATTCACCGTTGTCGTGGGTGCAAAAGGAGGGCTACGACAAGAGCCCGGTAGTGGTAATCGACACGGTCGACGTCGCCGATGAGGTTCCGGGCGATGTGCTCGAACGGTTCGGCAACGAGACGGCCATCGGCGAGCGCGGCTTCGAGCTGCTGGACGGCTTCGAGTACGGTTTCATCGCCGTCAAGCTCGACGGCAGCGCAAGCAAGATCGTCTATGGGCTGTTCAAGTGGGACGGTAAGCAGTACGTCGGAATCGACAAGTCCGAGGCCAACTACACCCTGGTGTTCAACAAGTCCGGCAAGAAGTGGAAGCTGGAGTCGCAGTCGCAGACTGAGGGGCCCGCGTAAAGGCGGGTGCGTGCCCGAAGCGGGCACCCACTCTCACCAACCCGCTCGTGCCTCCCCACGCCCGCCAGTGCGGGCAGCCGCAGGGCAAAAACCACGCAGATGCCGCAGGCAGATCTCGCCTGCGGCATCTTTGCGCAAAATTTCTGAGATCGGCTTACACAAATTCGGGCTTCCCGCACTCTGTAGTATGTGAGTGGTGCCGTGCACAGCCTGGTGGGGGCTGACTATCCCGTAACGTCCGACGCGCGGGCGCGCCCAAGCCCGGCGAGTACCAGCCAGCTAGAGACCGCTTCGTCGGAAAAGACGATCGTCCAGGCGCTTCCCTTCGCGGACTACGTCGAACGCGAGTACGCATCCCTCGCAACTTTCGCAGCCGTGACCGTCGGCGATCGGGATCGGGGGTTGGACATCTTGCAAGACGCACTGTTCGAGGCCTACCGCAGATGGCCGAGGATCTTCGATCCAGGTGCGTACATCCGTCGCTGCATCGTGAACGGCCATCGGAGCTTCTGGCGGCGGAACCGCCGGGAGACGGCCGTCGAACCGGAACGTATGCAAGAGAACGCTGAAGAAGGGCACGAAGACGGGATCGCAGCTCTGGATTGGGCGATGCGCACGGTAGCCGTGCTGCCGAAGCGGCAAAGGGCGGCGGTCGTCGCTCGGATTCTAGAAGACCGCAGCTACGACGAGGTGGCGAAAATCGTCGGCTGTACGCCGGTCACCGCCCGCTCGCTGGTATCGAAAGGGCTTGCCAAACTCAGAACTTTGCAGGGGGAAGCAAATGGATGAACTAGAACAGATCGCGCAGCTGCGTGAGAACCTGACCGCGGCAAGAGCGGCATTTGCGGCGCCCAACGGCAAGGAAATCGAAAGCCGGGCGCACCGGGCCAAGAGGGTTCGCCGCATCCGTCAAGGAACCGGAACCCTGATCGCAGCGGCACTCGCCTGGGTGCTGGCAGTCCCGCTTTTCCCGTCGATAAAAGGGCTGACGGAATCAGCGGTGGTAGCGATCACGCGCTCGGAGGAGGATGTGACCCACGAGGTATCGCTTGAGCCTGGGCAGTTTCGGCACGAGGTGAAGGTAGTCACCGGGGTCGGGCGCTCAGGGCCAACTGTCCTCATGACGATCAACTCTTGGACCGATATCAATGGAATGGTCGTGAGAAGTTATGAATCTGATGGTTCATGCGTGCCGGCTGACTGGTGCTCCTCGCCGAGACCGATACTCTTCACGACCTATCCAAGCGGGGATTTGGCCGGTGTAGTTATCGAGGAAGGCTTATATGTAGAGACCGAGTTGAAGTCCGTCGAAGTTGTTGAGACTGTGCCTGAGGACGTGACCGAATGGCTTTTGGACGAGGTGAAGCTTGGAAGCAGCGGCTTCGAGTACGTAAAAGGCCTCGCGAGGGTTACAGCCACCACGTATAGCGACGGTTCGGCCGAAAAGAGCGTCGCTGGCAAGCTCAAATGGTGCGGCGGGGAATACGGCGAGGCTGAACCGACCGTCGAGGACTCTGTCTGGGTAAACAAATTCAGCTGGGAGGAAGGTTCCTGGCAGTTCGAGAAACTGGAGTGGGAACTCGAGCCGTGATGTGAGTGCCACAAGACGGGCCGTGGGCAGGGCACAGTACCTCCGTCGCTGCCCACGGCTCCCCCATGGGGTAGTGGGGGCTGTATTCGGTCGTCCCCGGACTCGATCCGGTCGTCCCCGGACTTGAACCGGGGCGGCTTTGAAAGTTGGGACTCCCGCCCCGGATCGAGCCCGGGGACGGGATGATGATTTCGCAAGTCTCCCCGATTGCTGCGCTTCGCGCATCGGCTCCTCACTCGGTCATAGTCTCGAGCCTGCGGCTCGGCCTACGACGCTCGTTCGTCGCCGATTGCTGCCCTGCGGGCATCGGGTCGTCGCTCGGCAATATCCTCGAGCCTGCGGCTCGGTCTATTGCGCTCGCTCCTCCCCGATTTGTTTCGGAGGGGCACTTCGGGTAAATTCTTCCGGGTTGACCTGCCCCTATAGCTCAGTCGGCAGAGCGTCTCCATGGTAAGGAGAAGGTCTGCGGTTCGATTCCGCATGGGGGCTCGCTGGGAAACCGGTTGGTGGCCCGAAGTCGAGGCTTCGGGTCTCCGCTAGGCGGGATAGCTCAGGCGGTAGAGCAAGCGGCTCATAATCGCTGTGTCGCGGGTTCAAGTCCCGCTCCCGCTACGAGAACATGGTTCTGAAGGAGAGAAATGGCCAAGAAAGCGGCTGACATTCGGCCCAAGATCACGCTTGCGTGCACCGTCTGCAAGCACCGCAACTACATCACCAAGAAGAACCGCCGCAACGATCCGGAGCGCATGGAGCTCAAGAAGTTCTGCCCGAACTGCCGCCAGCACACCGCGCACCGCGAAACTCGCTGATTTTCCTACACTTAGCCGCCCCTGGTGGGCGGCTTTGTTGCGCTTGGGCGATGCCAATAAGCTTGCCGCTGGGGAAGGAACCACATGTGCGAGAGACTGGCAGACCACACCACGATCGGGATCGGTGGCTGCGCTGAACGCTGGGCGTCCGGCATCACTGAATCCATGATCGTCGCGGCCGCAAAAGAGGCCGACGCCCAAGGCGAGCCCCTGCTGATCCTCGGCGGAGGCTCCAACATGCTGGTGTCCGACGACGGCTTCCCCGGCACCGTCCTAGCCATCGAAAACTCCTACATCAAAACCGACGACGTGGCAGCCTGCTCTGGGGCGTTCTTGGAAGTCGGTGCGGGAACTGAGCTCGATACGCTCGTCCAGCTCGCCTGCGAAAGCGGCTATCGGGGCATCGAATCACTCTCAGGCATTCCCGGCACTGTGGGCGGGGCCGTCATCCAAAACGCCGGGGCTTACGGCCAAGAACTCTCCCAAACCCTCGCAAGAATGCGCGTATACGACCGCCAGGAAGGGCGAACCCGGACGTTGAGCGTCGCCGAAGGGAAGTACGGCTACCGCGACTCCATCTTCAAACACGAACCCGACCGCTACGTCGTCCTCGCCGCGCACTTTCAGTTCCGGCTGGGGGACATGTCGATGCCCATCCGCTCCGGGGAGGTGGCCGAGCTTGTCGGCGTCCAGCCGGGAGAGACTGCGCCGCTGGCCCAGGTTCGCAAAGCGGTGCTGGACGTTCGTAGGCGCAAGGGGATGCTGCTGGAAGCCGGTGACCCCGATTCGCGTTCCGCAGGGTCGTTCTTCATGAACCCAATCCTGAGCAAGGAAGAGGCCGCAAAACTCCCCGCCGACGCCCCGCGCTACCCGGCCAAAGGCGGGGTGAAAACGTCGGCGGCTTGGCTGATCCAACACTCGGGCTTCGACAAAGGCTACGGCGACGGCCCGGCAAAGCTCTCCAGCAAACACGTGCTTGCCATCACCAACCGAGGCGGGGCAAGCGCAGACGACGTGCTCGCCCTGGCGCGCGAGGTGCGCGGCGGCGTCGAGCAGCACTATGGCATTGAGCTCCAACCTGAGCCGGTACTTGTGGGCTTTACCAATGGGGACGGTTCCTCTTGGTAAAGCCTTTACCAAGAGGAACCGTCCCCATTGGTAAAGCGATGTGTACCTAACTCTTCCCGTTTCTACGGGTGCATTGTTAGACTTGTGTACGCAAATCCGAGTCGGGAGGAAAAATGACGACGGTAGGAGTCAGGGAGTTCCGGGCCGATCTGGCGAGCTATATTGAATCCAGCGAGCCCGTGGAAGTTACCAGGCATGGCCAGCTTGTCGGGTATTTCCTGCCCGTCAGGCGGCCGACCGAGGATGACCTAGCGGCTTATGATGCGGCAGTAGCCGAGTTGGACGAGGCCATACAAGGCCTGGACAAAGAGGAGATGCTGGCCGAATTCGACTCTCTGCGCAAGCATGGCTAGGCAAGCGCTCATACTGGACGCACACATCCTGATACGCGCGGTACTCGGGATGAACGTCAAGAATCTACTTCGTTCGTATGCGCCGAGCGTGCAAATGTTCATCTCCGACGAGTGCCTGGCCGAGGCGCAGCAGCACCTTCCTGAAATCCTTGGAAAGCGCGGCGTGGACACTGCGCTCGGGGAAGACGCATTGGATGCGGTCAAGGGGTTAATACAGCCGGTACCTCAGGAGTACTACCTCCCGCTCAAAGACGAAGCCTTGGCGCGCATCGGCTACCGCGATCCACGTGATTGGCACGTCTTGGCTGCCGCGCTCGCGTTGGGCTGCCCCATCTGGACGGAAGACCGCGATTTCTTCGGGGTTGGGGTAGCAACCTGGACGACGTCCAACGTCAAGTTATTCCTCGACGACACGCTCTCTGCGGTTCTCCGGCTGGGCTATCCCCGGTTCGTCTAGGGCTTTACCAAGAGGCTAGCTGCTCACAACCGTGCGGGACGCAATGCCGGGCAGATCCGCGAACTTGGCCTTGGCGTCAAGCGAGACCAGAATGCGGCCTGTCTCGGCCGCGTGGGCCGCGATGATGAGGTCTATCGGCCCGCGAGCTGTACCTGTCTTGCGCGTGTGGGCGAGAAGTTTCGCGTGCAACGCGGCGGTGTTTACCGTGTAGTCGAGCACATAGACGGACTGCAGGAGAAGGTTCAGCAGACGTTCGCGGGATTTGGCTCTGGCCGTCGTCGGGTCGTTCTCAATGTCGACGCGGAACTCGGCCACGGTGATGGCGGCAATGGCGATGTCGTCGTCGGGATCGCCGACGGTTGCCAAGTCGAGTTTCCCGCGTTCGTATGCGACGAGGACGCCGGTGTCTAGTATCAGTGCTCGGCCCATGGGTCTTCCCAGCTCGCGGTGTTGAGTTCGTTGTGGACGTCCTCAGTTAGGTCTGCCCACTCGCCGTCTGGTGGCTCATCCTCTAGCGCTGCGACGAGCGCCGACAGCTTGTGCTTCGGGAAGGGAATGACCTGGGCGATGGGGTTTCCCCCACGCGTGATCGTGTAGCTTTCCCCGGAATCGACCGCATCTAACACGTCCTTGAATCCGCGGGATGCTGCGGTGGCGGTAACGGTTCTCATGGAACCAGTGTATCTGATTTATCAGATTCTTGACTTTACCAAAAGGAGTCGTCCCCAGCGGTAAAGGCTTTACCAATGGGGACGGCTCCTCTTGGTAAAGCTAGCTTCTCGGGCCAGCCGTCGAGCCTCTGACTACCAGCGACGGTATCAGCGAGGCCTTGCGCACCGGAAGACCCGGGTCGGCTATGCGGCTCAGCAGCATCTCGACGGACGTCAGGCCTAGGGAGCTGCGCGGCGGGTGGATGGCGGTCAGGGCCGGGGTGAAGAGCTCGGCGATGCCGTCGTCGTAGGAAAGTACCGAGACGTCCTCTGGTACCGAAAGCCCCGCCTCTTGCAGGGCCTGGACGAGGGCCATCGCCTCGGGGTCAGAGTGAGCGAGGATGCCCGTCGTTCCGGTCTGCTTTATGCGTTTGACAAGCTTCTTCAGTTCTCCGGGGAACTCGGGACTGGTGTTGGAGGGGATGAGGACGTCGACGCCGATCTCCAGATCGTGGCTCTTGGCAGCCTCCCGCCACCCGGCCCGGATTTTCTCGCGGTGCGGGCTTCCGGCGCACACCGCCCCGCCGACGCGCTTGTGCCCGAGCTCGGCTAAGTAGTGGATGCCGAGCCCGGCCCCGTACTCGTGGTCGGATACCACGGACTCGAACGGCTCTGCGTACTGACCGTGGCGGGCGTCGCGCTCGACCAGCACCGTGGGCTTGTCCTGGTTTTGCAGCCACTCGGCCACCTGGGCGTAGTTAGGCGAATCGGTGCGGATCACCGCGAGCACGCCCACGACGTCGGGGTCGTCATAGAGCGGGGCTAACGTGGGCCGTTCGTCGACCGTCTCGTAGCTGCCGACCCTGAGCGCCAGCAGGTATCCGGCGTCGTTAGCCGCCTGTTCGGCACCTCTGGCGACCTCCGGCCAATAGAAATTCATGTCGGGAACCAGCATCCCGATTCGCTTGGTTCTGGCCGCCGGATGGATGGCCTTCCCGTTCGACGGTTGAACGACAGCCCCTGCATCGGCATCCAGCGCCTCGGCCCCGCCGTGCGTGCGCCTAAGCAGCCCGGCCTTGTCCATGGCCACCAGGTCGCGCCGAACCGTCATTTCTGCGACGTCCAGGGTCTCGGCAAGCTCGCTGACGCGCACCGAACCGCGCGCCTGCAGCAAGCGCAGGATCGAATCGCGCCGAGCCGACGCCAAAGGCCTCGAAGCAGCCATGTCCACCTCATTTCACGTGTTGCGAACAGCCTAGCGCACACCCGGGAGAAAATGTGCGATTTTGTGAGGTTCTTCAGTTTGGGTGTCGCCGTGATCTCTCGTGTCCACACCAGCCCGGGCAAGATCGTGAACGGGTTTTGGGCAATTCAGTACGCACCAGCGGTGTTTTCAGCAGAAAACATCGCCGTCGTACCGGATTCGCGCCGAAAACAGTTCACGATCTTGCGAAAGAGATCACCGTCCGCCGCAACCCAGCGCGAATCAGTACAAAGCCCGAGCCCCCTCAGAGTGAAGTCTGACCAGCTTGACAACACTGCCAATGAAAGAATATGTTCTGTTTAGCTCGAACAAACAAGTTCGCACAAACGATTGGACTCAAAGTGGAGATGGCGGCGTACACCGGTTGGACCCGCGAGACCTGGGCAGAGTTGGCCGACAAGATGCTGTTAGCCCTGCGCCCGTATGCGACACCCCAGCACTCGCTCATCATCCCTCCCGGCAAGCGCGGCGGCTACGGCCGCGACATCGACGGCCTGGAAGGCTTCGCCCGCTCGTTCCTGCTCGCTGGCTTCCGCATCGCGGGCGAAAGCACCGAGCCTCTAAACCTGATCGAATGGTACGCAGAGGGCATCAAGGCCGGCGTTGACCCCAACAGCCACCACCGCTGGATCCGCCCCGACGAGCACTCCCAGGCCAAGGTCGAGGCCGCATCTCTCGCCCTCATCCTGGACATGACCCGCGACAAGCTGTGGAACAACCTGCCCGAGGTAACCAAAGAGCAGACGATCGAGTACTTCTCCACGTGCGTCGGCGATCAGGGATATGCGCGCAACAACTGGCTGTGGTTCCGCGTCGTCACCGAGACTTTCCTCAAGTCGGTCGGCGGCCCGTGGAGCGAAGCGGACATCGAACAAGACCTAGCCCTCCACGATTCCTTCAGGCGCGATAACGGCTGGATCGCTGACGGCTGGGGCCGCAACTACGACCACTACGTCGGCTGGGCGCTGCATCTGTATCCGACCTTGTGGCAGCGCATGGAAGGGGCCAGAGAGCTCGCTTCCGACGCCCGCCGCGAGGCCGACAAACAAGCACTGGATCGCTACCTCCAAGACGCAGTCCACCTGGTCGGCGGCGACGGGGCCCCGCTGTTCCAGGGCCGCTCGCTGATCTACCGCTTCGCCTCGGCGGCCCCCTTCTGGGCGGGCATCATCGCCGAAGTTCCCAGCGTGAAGCCAGGCCAGCTGCGCCGGGCCGCGAGCGGGATCGTCAAACACTTCACCGAACACGGAGTCCCCGACGAAAACGGCCTGCTCAACATGGGCTGGTGGGGCGAATGGCGCGACCTGGCCCAGGCCTACTCCGGCCCCGGCTCCCCCTACTGGGCAGCCAAGGGCATGCTCGGCCTCTCCCTGCCCGCCGACCACCCGGCCTGGCTGGCTCCGGAAGAGCCGCTCCCGGTAGAAGAAGCAGACTTCGCAAGAGCGATCAAAGCCCCCGGCTGGCTAGCGGTAGGCACCAAATCCGACGGCATAGTCCGGGTCTACAACCACGGAACCGACGGCGGCAACGAGGGGCAGATGGGTGCCGAAAGCCCGCTTTACGCGCGGATGGCGTATTCCACGGCAACCGCCCCCATGCTCGACGAAAACGCCTGGCGTAATCCCGTAGATTCTGCGGTGACTTTGGTCGATGCCCAAGGCAACGCCACCCACAGGGCCGGGTTCAGGCTCAACATACTCCAAGCGGTCGACGGCGTGGGTCTCGCCTGCTCGACCGGCAGGGTCTGCAAAGCTATGGTCGGGGCGGCCGAGAATCGCGGGCACGGACGCCATGCCCCTATCGCCGAGATCGCGGTTATGGACGTCGCGAGCGTAGCCAAGGGCGCATCCGAGATTGTCGTCGCCCGGGTGAGCAATGTCGCCAACGGCGTGGACGTCAGCGGATGGCAGCTTCGCTTCGGCGGATGGGCTGTCCTGGCAAATGGCTCGATAGAAGCACAGGTCGTCAACGCGACCGAAGATCACACTACGTCTGACGGCCCCAAAGGGCCGGTTCAAGCACAAACACTGACAACTGAAATCAACCTGGGCAAATGGCAGTGGGCCGTGGTTTGCCTAGGCGAAGAGAAAGGAACCCCGCAAGTAACTGAGTACCCCGACAAACTGGAAATAACGTGGACGGACGGCTCAAGCACCAGCGTCGCGCTCAGTCCGATCCCATCCCTCACCTAGAGCAAATAGCTCAACTTCAAAGGAGAAATAATGAAACCACTCACCAAAGCGGTGGCGCTCGCGGCTGCGGGTGCCCTCGTATTCACCGGCTGTGCGAGCAGCGACAACAGCTCCGCACCTGCTGGCCAGGAGGCTGCCGACGCCCCCATCACAGTTTCCGCATGGAACCTGTCCACCACCCCTGAATTCCCCGTCCTCGCCGAGGCCTACAAGGCCAAGACCGGCACCGAGGTTAAGTTCATCGACTACGACGCCGCCGAGTACGAAACCCTGATGGTCGCTGACATGTCCGCGAACAAGGCCCCCGACGTCATCACCATCAAGCAGGCAAAGTTCTTACAGCCCTGGGCCACCGGCGGCCAGTTGGCCGACATCTCGGATATCGCCTCCCAGCTGCCCTCCGACCTGCGCGGCAAGGATCACTTCGTGGTCGACGGCAAGTCTTACGCAGTCCCGTACCGCATGGACTCATGGGTTCTGTACTACAACAAGGACATGTTCAAGAAGGCCGGCGTGGCAGAGCCCGACGGTACCTGGACGTGGGACGACTACGAGAAGGCCGCCAAAGACTTGTCCGCCAAGCTCGGCGACACCAAGGGTGCTTACCTGCACACCTGGCAGTCGGCAGTCCAGGCCTTCGCCTCCGCCCAGACGCCCGGCGCCTCCATGCTGACCGGTGACTTCAGCTATACCAAGCCTTACTACGAGCGCGCGCTGCGCATGCAGGACGACAAGAGCCAGGTCAGCTACGGCACCGCCACCACCAACAAGCTCACCTACCAGGCTCAGTTCGGCAAGCAGCAAGCGGCCATGATGCTGATGGGTACCTGGTGCGCGGGCACGATCGTCGACCAGCAAAAGTCCGGCGACGCCGACACCTTCGAATGGGGCATGGCACCCGTGCCGCAGGCCACCAAGGCCGACACCGCCGCTCCCATCACCTTCGGATCCCCGACGGGCATGGGCCTGAACCCGGCGCTCGTCGGCACCGACCGTGAGGCCAAGGTCAAGGACTTCCTGAAGTTCCTGGGTTCCGAGGATGCTGCCAAAGCGCTCGCCACCGTCGCCAAGGTTGCTTCCGTTTCCAATGATTCGGTCATCGAGGCCCTGTTCGCCTACGACGGGATGCCCAGCGACGACCTATCCAAGGCCGCCTTGTCTAAGCAGAAGATCGAGCCTGAGGTTCCGATCGACAAGAACGCTTCAACGATCTCTGGCATCCTCGCTGACGCCCACAGCGCCATCATGAGTGAATCTGAAGACGTCGATAAGGCGCTCGCCGAAGCCTCTGAGCGCGTAAAGAACGAAGTCGCTTAGAGCTAACACGCGGGCGGCCTGCCCAAGGCCGCCCGCACCACTAACCACGGTCAGATAAGAAAGGAGAGACGGATGAGCACCGCGCAAACGCAGACGGCGAGCAAGAGGGCCGCACTCAAAATTAACACCGCTGCGACAGCGCCCGTCTCCGGGCCCCCGATCAACAAGCATTCCAAACTCAGGCTGCGCAACACCTTGCTCGGCTGGTCCTTCATCCTGCCGAACTTCATCGGCTTCGCGGTGCTGACGATGGTTCCGATCATCGCCTTGTTCTACGTGTCCTTCACCGATTGGAACGCCTTCGGCGCGGCCAACTGGATCGGTACGCGGAACTTCGAGAGGCTGATGCGTGACACCTCTTTCCATACCGCCCTTTTCAACACCTTCTATTACACCGTCATTCACGTCCCGCTGACCTTTGTGATCGCCTTGGCGCTTGCTCTGGCGCTCAACCAGAAGATCAAAGGCGTGGCCTTCTTCCGCACCGTGGCCTTCTTCCCCTACATCACCTCGATTGTCGCTATCGCAGTGGTTTGGAACATGTTGTTCTCGCCCGAATACGGGCCTATTGACCAAATATTGAGGTTCTTCGGCTGGGCCAACCCGCCCGGCTGGACAGTCGACGCCAACTGGGCCATGCCCGCCGTCATCATCGTCGGCACCTGGCGCGAGATGGGCTATTACATGATCCTCTTCCTCGCCGGGCTCCAAACCGTGCCGCAGGAGCTCTACGAAGCGGCCCGCATGGACGGGGCGGGAGCTTGGGCTCGATTCTGGAACGTGACCATGCCCTGCCTGCGCCCCACCACCTTCTTCGTCACCGTGATGCTGACCATCGGTTCGTTCAAAGTCTTCGATCTGATCGTCGTCATGACGGACGGCGGCCCCGGCCTCTCGACGTCTGTGCTGTCGCAGATGATCTACAAGAAAGGCTTCGTGGAAAACCAGTTCGGCTACGCCTCGGCCATCGCGGTGGTCTTGTTCTTCATCTGCCTGGCCATCACCGTCATCCAGTATCTCGGCAACAAGAAGGCATCGCTATGAGCATCCAGGCACCAGAAAAGCTCTCCGAAGAGCTTGAGCGCGTCGTCACCGCTGATACCCATGACAACGCCAAACCCAAGAACCCCGCGGGCAAGATCGCTCTTTACGCGGTTCTGATAGTTTCGGCCGCGGCCCTGCTGCTGCCGTTCTTCTGGATGCTGATGTCCTCGCTGAAGCGTGACAACGACATCTTCTCCGTCCCGATCCAGTGGATTCCCCAGGTGTTCGAGTGGTCCAACTACGTGAATATCTGGACACAGGCCGACATGGGCATCTGGCTGAAGAACACCATG
>JAISTE010000145.1 GCA_031272825.1 Propionibacteriaceae bacterium
CCCCCACCCCGTCATCCTGCGCGCAGTCGCAGGATCTCACTCGTCCACCCGCTAAACTCCACCGGTGGCATATGACGCGATCGCCCAGTGGGCCAAGCTTCGGCAGAAGAAGCCGCCAACTCCGTTTCCCGCCGAGATGGGTGCGGTTCTCGAAGACCCGACGTCCGGGTTTTGCGGGGCGATCACCGGTCGGGAGCGCGGGCTGGTCGAGCTCGAAGACCGCCACGGCAAGCGCCGCATGTTCCCCTTCGACCAGACCTTTTGGGTGGACGGCAAGCCCGTCGCGCTCACGCTTCCCAAGGCCAAACCCCAGATCCGACGGACGGCGTCGGGTTCGCTGGTAGCGCCCAAGGCCCGGGCGAAGACCGCGCGGGAATCGCGAATCTACGTGGAGGGACGCCACGATGCCGAGTTGGTGGAGAAAGTCTGGGGCGACGACCTGCGCTACGTCGGCGTCGTCGTGGAGTACCTGGGAGGCGCCGACGACCTGGCTGGGATCGTCGAGGAATTTCAGCCCGGGCCGACGCGCAAGTTGGGTGTGCTGCTCGACCACCTGATCGACGGCACGAAAGAAACCCGCATCGCCAAGGCCTCCGAGCGCGAGGGCGTGCTGATTCTGGGCCACCCGTATATCGACATTTGGCAGGCGATCAAGCCCGCGTCCGTCGGGTTGGAGCGCTGGCCGGAGATTCCCCGCGGCGAAAGCTGGAAGGCGGGCATCTGCCGCGCCCTGGGGCGCCCGGCGAAAACCCAAACCGACATCGCGAACACCTGGCGCTGGCTCTTGTCCCGGGTGAAAACCTGGGACGACCTGGAGCTCCCGCTGATCAACTCGGTGGAGCGGCTGATTGACTTCGTAACGGGGTAGCGCAAAGTTGCCCCATCCCCACCCAACTACCCCGTCATCCCGCTTTACCTCACCCCGTCGTCCCGCTTTACCTCACCCCGTCATCCCGCTTTACCTCACCCCGTCATCCCGCTTTACCTCACCCCGTCATCCCGCGCGCAGTCGCGGGATCTCTCCACGCAACAGAAGAGATGCTATTCGTCGCTTCGCTCCTTGAGACCGGGGCGGGGACTGCGTCCCGCTGCGGTCTGCGACTACGCGCAGCATGACGACGGGGCATCGCGGTAGGCTAACAGCGCTTTATTCGGAAGGATTCATGCTTACCTACCCTTTCTTGGAGATGTTCGGGGGAACCACAGGGTTCCGCGCGGCTGCGGTTGTCGTCGCCTTGGTTGGGTTAGCGCTGGTCGGGTTCTTCGGGTATTCCAAAGTTTCCAAGCCCGACGGCAAACTGCAAAACGCCCTGCCGGTTACGTTGATGTGGGCGTCGTTTGTGATTGCGATCCCCAACTCGACGGGAAAGCTAAAGGCCCTCACCACCCGCACGAATACCGAGTTCTTGCGCAACGAGCTCGCGGGCGGGGCGTTTGGCCTTGAGATCGTGCTGTGGGCGGCCTGTATCGCGGCGATCGTGCTCTACGCGAAGCGCTGGAAACGTCTGCCGCTGCCGGTGGCTCCCCTGGCGGTGCTGTGGGTACTCGTCACGCTTTCGACCTTGCAGCAGGGGGTTGTTCTGCTCGCGCCGGTGCTCGGGGCCGCGGTGCTGATCGGCCTGGGCTTGGGCGTTCCGGATGTGCACTGGCTGCTCAAACACACGCGCTATATCACGCGCACGCTGTGCGCCGCCTCGATCGTTTTGCTGATCGTCGCCCCGCGCGCGGCCACCTGGAAGGGCACCGCGGGCATACTCACCCCGTGGTTCGGTATAAACCGGATGCAGGGAATCTTGCACCACGCCAACTACTTCGGGCCCGCGATGGCGATCGCCCTGGTGCTCGAAGTGGCCGCTTTCAAGCTGCGTTCCACCTCATTACTCTGGGTGGGCCTGGCCGCGTTCGAGCTCGCCGCCTCTTCCTCGCGCACAAGCTGGGGTGCCGCGGTGGTCGGGTTGGTGGCCGTCGCCGTGGTGAGCCGCAGCACCGGCAGGCTCCGGGCGAGGTGGCTCAGGATCGGGGTTCCGGTTGCCATCGGGGTCACGATGGTTGGGGCCGTCGGCAGCTATTTCGTCCTGGGGTTCGACAAACTCGACGAGATACTTTCTAGCCGCATGAGTCTTTGGGCCGATATCATCCCCCGGTTGTTCGAACGCCCGCTCCTGGGCTACGGCGATCACCCGCTGAACATCATGTTCCCCAACAGCGAGAACCTGAACCACTGCCACAACCAGTTCTTCCAATCCTTGCTCGAATCCGGCCTTCCAGGCCTGCTGGCCCTACTAGCCGTACTGGCCGGGTGCTTCATCGCGTTCAGAAACCCGGAGCTGCGCTCGCTGCGCATCGCCCTGTTCGCGGTCGTCTTCACGGACATGTTCTTCGAGGTGCCGCTGTCCTTGCCCATGCAGGGCTCCTCTTTCCTGGTGATTTTCGTCGTTCTGTTGGCCGGGGCACGCTCTTACGGGCGCGAGGGTGGCATGGACGAGGTAACCAAAGCCGACGCACACTCCTTACATCGTCATGCTGCGCGTAGTCGCAGACCGCAGCGGGACGCAGTCCCCGCCCCGGTCTCAAGGAGCGAAGCGACGAATAGCACCGCAGCGGGACGCAGTCCCCGCCCCGGTCTCAAGGAGCGAAGCGACGAATAGCATCTCACTAAGCCGAGGGGAGAGATCCCGCGACTGCGCGCGGGATGACGAGGAAGGTAAAACCAGGGATGGCGAGGAAGGTAAAACCCCGGGAAGACGAGGAAGGTAAAACCAGGGAAGACGAGGAAGGCAAACCATTGACACCCACGCCGCGCAAACCACTATCTAAGCGATAGGCTGAGCCCGTGCCGAAGACCGCCAGCCCCCGTTACTCAGTGGTGACGGCCGTCTACAACGTCGAACGTTACCTCCCTGATTTCATCCAGACCCTGGAGAACCAGACTTTCACGGATTTCGAGGTTGTGGCCGTCGACGATGGATCTACCGACGGCTCCCTGAAGCTGCTTGAAGATTGGGCCGCCCGACGCCCAGAACAAGTGCGCGTGCTGCACAAGGAAAACGGCGGTCAGGCGAGCGCTAGAAACTTAGGTATCGAACACGCGAACGGGCAGTGGGTCACATTCCCCGACCCCGACGACGAGCTCAACCCCGAATACTTCGCCCAGGTCGACAAGGCCCTGGGCAAACATCCCGAGGCACAGCTCGCGGCCACCAACTTTGTGATGTGGTACGAGGAGACGGGCGAGCGGTTGAACGACCATCCGCGCGCCGAGATGTTCGACAAGACCCGGCTGCTCGACCTGAAACGCTCCCCCTCGTACTTCCACGGCTCCGCCCCGGCGGCCTTCTTCCGTACCTCGGTAATCCAGGAGCGGAACCTACGGTTCAACGACGAGATCAAGCCCGGGTTCGAGGACGGGGATTTCACCGCACGCTACCTGTTGGGCGTCGATCCGAAGGTGTTGTTCGTTTCCGGGCCGTCGTACTTCTACCGCAAGCGCGCCGACCTCAGTTCGACTCTGCAAAACCAAGGCGACGACCCACGCCGGTTCACCGTACAACCCCGGCTTGGCTACCTCAAGCTTCTCCAGGATGCCGCCAGCGAGACCGGCCATGCCCCGCGCTGGCTGCAATCGCTGGTGCTGTACGAGCTGGCAAACTACTTCGGCACCGACGCCCGGTTCAAGCGCACGGTTCTCAACTCGGATACCGACGTCACGGAAGAGTTCATCGGCATCCTGCGCCAGATCGCCGCTTTCATCGACCCCGATTCCTACACCAACATCATCGGTGCCCGCCGCTTCCGCTACGACTGGTACCTGTTCATGACCGAGTACCTGCCGGGCCGCGTGTTTAGGCCGGATTGGGCCGTCGCCAACCAGTACGACCGCACCGGAAACTACGCGAAAATCCACTTCCCCTACGTCGGACCCGAGCCCGAATGGCAGTTCTACGAGGGCGAACAGCCGATAGAACCCGCGGCGTCGAAGATCAGGGAAGTAAGAATCTTCGGCGTCCCGGCCATCCACTACGTCGTGGCTTGGGTGCCGGTGAACCTGACCGTAGAACTCGAGATCGACGGCCAACGCGCGCGCATCCTTCCCAAACGTCCGCCGCTGGACAGAACCCGCAAGACCCGCGGCTGGTTCCTGCGCGCCGATAACGCCGCGCACCCGAGCGGGAAAACCGCCGCCCCCGGGTACACGCTCAGCGAAAGGCTGCTGCTCAGGCAGGCGCACTCACGGGCCGGAGCGAAGTACAAGGACGCCTGGGTGTTCATCGACGATCCCGAACGCGGCAATGACAACGCTGAACACCTGTTCAAGTACTGCCTTGGGCACGGGATCAACGCGTGGTTCGTCGGCCCTGATCCTTGGTATCCCACCGAATCCAAGCGCAACCGCGTGCGCTACGGCACCCGCGAGTGGAAGCTGCTCATGCTAAACGCCAGCAACCTGATCTCCTCGCAGCTGGCCGGGCTCAACCCCGATCTGGGCGAATTCCCCGCCCCGCACTGGAAGCTCACCTACCTGCAACACGGGGTCATCCGCGACGACTATTCGCGTGTTCTCAACCGCCAGCGGCTTGATCTGCTGTGCTGTTCGACGGCCGCCGAGCTGGATTCGCTCACCGGCGAGAACACCCCCTACTGGCTGACGACCAAGGAGGCGAAGCTCACCGGCCTGGCCCGTTTCGACGAGTTCTTGCACCTGCATCAGGAGATGGGCCGCAGAACCGCCGTGGTCGTCGCGCCCACCTGGCGGCAGGCCCTGGCCACCTCCCCAGAGCGGCTGAAGAAGGGCCAATCGGGCTCGATCACCGGTTTCGAGGCCACCGATTTCGCCAAGAACTGGATGTCGCTCATCTCCAACCCCGAGCTGGCGCGGGCGCTCGATGAGCGGAACATGTCGCTTATCGTGCTGCCGCACCCCGAGCTGCGCCCGGCCTTCGAATCGCTTTCCTTGCCCGCCCAGGTGACGCTGATGAACCACGAAAACGACATCGATGCGATGATGGGCGATGCCGTCTTGCTTATCACCGACTACTCCGCGCTCGCCTTCGATTTCGCCTATCTGGGCTTGCCAACGGTCTATTTCCAGTTCGACGCCGCCAGCTACTACGCGGGCGGGGAGCCGAACCGTCCGGGGTATTTCAGCGTAGAAACCGACGGCTTCGGGCCGGTTACCGCAACGGCTGAAGATGCCGCGGCCCAGGCCGTCGCTTTGTTAGATAAAACGCCGGGGGAATATCTTGATCGCATGGCCGCCGCCTTCCCGGTGCGCGACGGCCGGTGTTGCGAACGCATTGTCGCGGCCATCAAGGCGATGAACGAGAGGCGGAAATGAGGGTCACCGTTGAGAACATGCTCTACGACGAACAGCGCGGCTCCCTGCTGATCGCCGGCTCCCACCGGCTGACGGGAACCCTCTACGCGAAGGTCGACGGTCAGCGCGTGAAACTTGCGGATTCCGGCAGGTGGCACCGCCGCAAGAAGGGAAAACGCCCGTTCTGTTTCCTGCTAGAACTCACCGCCGCCGCCCACGAGGTTCGCTTCCAACTCGACACGGACAAAGGCACGGAAGACCTCGACCTGCTCTTCGACGGCCCGAACGCCCGGCTGAACTCGCGCTTTTGGGCGTTCCACGCCAAGCTCGGCGACTTATGGGCACTCTCGGCCCCGCGCTCGCGTGCCCTGCGCATCGCGCTCGAACTGCCCGCCTGGAAGCTCAAGCTGCGCGAAGCGATGATGTCCTGGCGTCTGAACCAGCTGCGCATCGAACCCAAGGCGAAGGCAAGAATGCGCAAGCTGCGCAAGCAGTACTGGGCCGACGAGAAGGCCGGGCACCGGCCCATCTGGCTGTACTACGACAAGGGCTATAAGGGCGGCGACAACGGCGAATACCTGTTCCGCTACGCAGCGGCCCAAGACGACGGCATCGACCACCGCTACATCATCAACTCCAAGACGTCTTATGCCAAGCAGCTGGTGGCCGACGGCCTGGGCGATCAGATCCTCGGCCAGCGCCAGGAGGCCACACTGCTGGCCGCGCTGGAGGCCGAGCGCATCGTCGTTTCTCACAAGAACCGCTTCAAGTACGTCGGCTTCACCGAGGACGAGGCCTGTTTCTTCACCAACCTGATGGACGCCAAGATCGCCACCTGCTTCCACGGATTGAATATCCCCGACGTGCCGCGCAACGTCGGCCAGAACGCCGACAATTCCACGATGACGTTCATCGCCTCCCCATATGAGCGCACGAATCTGCTGTTGCCGGAGAACGGTTTCGCGGACGTCAATCTGAAGCTTCTCGGGGCCCCGCGCTTCGACGGCCTGGTGCCCGGACACCAGCCGTTCGTACTGCTCTCCCCCACCTGGCGGCGCTATATCGTCTACGGGCGCACCCGCTCGCAGGTCGACGAGGCCTTCGCCGACACCGATTACTTCAAGATCTTCGATTCCCTGATCAACAACCGTCGCCTGTTGGACGGCCTGCGCGAACGCGGCATGGGGCTGATCTACCTGCTGCACCCGATGGTCGCCTCCAACAAGGACGCGTTCGGCGAGGTCGAGGGCGTGGAGATCGTGCGCGGCGACGTCGAGGCCGATTTCGAGCGCCTGCTCTCCGACGCCTCAGTGATGGTCACCGACTATTCGGGCGTCCAGTTCGACTTCGCGTACATGCGCAAGCCGCTGCTGTACTACCACCGCGAGGAGCTGCCCGACCACACGCCCTCCCCGGTCTTCAACTACAGCCGCGACGGCCTGGGCCCGATCCTCACCGACGAAGAGTCGCTAGTGGACGCCATCTTGGACGCCGTAGATAACGGCGTAAAACCCAAGTACCGCGACCGCATGGATCACTTCTTCGCCTACGACGACCAAGACTCCTGCGCCCGGATCTATTCGGCGCTGCGCGGGTAGGGACAGCTTTAGTAATCAACACCATTCCAACCTCGTCATCCTGCGCGTAGTCACAGACGGCAGTCGGGCGAAGCCCACACCCGGTCTCAAGGAGCGAAGCGACGCATAGGATCTCTGTGCCGTGAAGAAAGAAGAATGGAAATCCCGCGAGTACGCGCAGGATGACGAGGTAAGGTTTGCGCATTGGATGACGCCCACGCCAGTTTGGAGACTCAATACCTAATCTCCATCTCGCTGGCTGAGAATGCCTACGTCCATCACGCTAGAGCTGCCGCGGGCAACGCCCAGCAGTGGTCGGCCAGCCGGATGGCCTTCGAGCCGGAATACACCACATATCCGGCAACCAGGTTGTGCGCCTTACCAAGCTCGCGCAGACCGGCTGCATCTTTGAGCCCCACCTGCGTAGAGGACTTGACCTCTATGCCTACGATCCTTCCAGCATCGTCCGCCAAGACTAGATCCACCTCGGCGTGGTCTTTGGGCCTTCTCCAGAAGTAGGCGTGCACCCCAGTGGCCGCGAACTGCAGGCATGGGATGACTTGGTTCACAACCCACGATTCGAATAGGTGCCCGAGGGTAACTGGAGAACTAAACGCTTCCGGACTTGCCCTTCGTATGGAGGCAGAGGCAAAAGCCGTGTCTACTGGATGGATCTTGGATCGGGCCCTCGTTTGCCGAGCCGCAGAGGTTGCGAAGTTGGGCAAAAAGTGAAGTAGGAACCGACGCTCTAAGACGTCTAGGTATCGGTCAACGGTTCTGGGGTCAAGGCCGATACGTTGGCCTAACGCGGCAATATTGAGTATTCCAGCCGAATCCCTCATCACCGCATCTAGAACCCGCAAGGCGATTCCGGCGTCGAACCGTTCATCGGGGAGAACTGAGTCTGTCAACAGGCCAAGAGTGGTGTCGCGCACCCAGATGTCCGTCTCGGCAGGGGACAGCGACCCAATCAGCACGATCGGGAAACCTCCTCGGTTGACGACTACCGCGACATCCAAGGCATGGGCATCGGCGACGATCGACTCATCGAACAGCCGGGTAACCAGGGTATCCATTGCGTTTGCGTGGTCTTCCGATTCGGCCAGGGTGACCGGGGCCAACTGCCATCTTCTCACCCTCCCAGTCAAAGGGTCAGAACCCCCAAGTGAATCCCTCCCCAAACGAGCGGAACCCGTGAGTAGGTATCTGCGAATTGACGATGGTTCGTCCACTATAGATTTGATGGCCAAGGGGAGTTCTGAGATGAGCTGAGCTTCGTCAATTATCGTTGTGGCAGGCAAGGATTCCAGCCATCCAGGAAGATCGTTGCGCGCCAGCTCAAGGGTCAGAGGGTCTGCGAGGCTCTCGTATCTCTCCCATACGCCTTCATCCACCAACTTGCGGGCAATGAACGTCTTTCCCGACATGCGGGGCCCCTCGAGAATGCTGACCGGCGGCAGGTTCGGAGCCAGATGAGAGGTGAGAGCCCGTGTAATCTCCATGTACTAAGCGTACCGGAATTTTCCTGCATCCGATGTAGGAAAATTCTTGCATCGGATGCAGGAAAAAGAATCACTGATGGGCGATGCCCGAGCCTCGGGCACAAGAAGCGAAACAGCGAATGAACCGCAGCGGGACGCAGTCCCTGCCCAGCACCAGGGAACGAAGCGACGAATGGAATCTCTGTGCCACGGTGGAGAGCGAGGGGAGATCCCGCGACTGCGCGCGGGATGACGAAGTGAGGTTTGCGCGGAATGAAGCGGGGTTTGCGCGGAACGAAGCAGTAGATCACCCCACACTTCATTTTCTGCACGTTGTCCCATCCCAAAAACTCGGATTACTTACCAAAAATGAATACCTAGATTCTCCCCGCCTCGGTTCTTTCCAGCAGCAGCTATCCCTTTCGCCAACCAACGCGCGAGCGAAGCGACGCACGGAGCCGGGACACACTCCCCGTCCCACCATCAAGGATCGCAGCGACGCATAGGATCTCCGTACCGTGGCCGAGAACAAAACGAGATCCCGCGACTACGCGCGGGATGACGAGGTGAGGTTTGCGCCGAACCCACGTTCCCCCAAATAAGGAGAAACCCGCCAAACGGTATAGCAGACTCTGTTCAAATGGGATAGTAGAGTGTGTTCAAACGGTATATTAGAGCTTGTTCAAATGGTATAGTTCGAGTCATGGGATACGTAAACCGCGTTGTAGATTCCACATTGGATAGGTTGGTGTCTGGACTGCCAGCCGTCGTCGTGGAGGGAGCCCGGGGCGTGGGCAAAACTGCAACCGCTTCGCGGCGTGCGGCCACCGTCGTCACTTTGGATCGCGCAGCCGAGCGGGAGATCGTCATTGCATCACCAGCGTCCGTTCTTGCGGCAACACGACCACTGTTCATCGACGAATGGCAGCGCGTCCCCGATGTCTGGAACGAAATCCGGCACGCCGTGGACGACGGGGCGGAACCTGGAAGCTTCCTCCTGGCAGGGTCTTCCTCCCCTATCGACGACGCCGAACTCCACTCCGGTGCCGGACGATTCGTCCGGGTACACATGCGGCCTATGAACCTCGTTGAGCGTGGGGTAGCCGAACCGACCGTTTCGCTCGCTTCTCTACTGGGCGATGAAACAGCACAGGTGGGCGGCACCACGCCTCTGACGCTGACGGACTACGCCGAAGAAATCATGCGCTCTGGTTTCCCGGGCATCAGATCCGTGGGCCGCCTGGATTTAATTTCCGATCTACTGCGCGACTACGCGAATCAGATCGTTCAGCACGACATTCCTGACAGCGGGGAAAAGATTCGCCGCCCGAAGAGCCTGTTCGAATGGCTATCCGCCTACGCCGCAGCCACCGGCACCACGGCCTCCTATGCGTCGCTCTTGACGTCAGCGACGCCAGGCCAAGATGAAAAGCCCTCGAAAGTAACGACGATGAGCTACCGAGACGTCCTGACAAGGATGTGGGTACTCGACCCGCTTGAGGCATGGGCCCCTTCCACCTCCCATCTCAAGCGGCTGGGCCAAGCACCCAAACATCACCTAGTCGATCCCGCGCTCGCAGCCTCCCTTGTCGGAGTTGGGTTCGAGACCCTGCTCAAGGGCGGAGGGCCGACGGTGGACGGCACCTTCCTCGGATCGCTGTTCGAGTCGCTCGCGGTACAGCACGTGCGCGTTCTGGCCCAAGGCAACAGCTGCGGGGTCTTCCACATGCGCGAGTTGGGAGGGCGGCACGAGGTCGACATGATCATTCGGCGCCCTGACAGCAAAGTGGTGGCATGTGAAGTGAAACTCTCCTCAACCGTGCGTCCCAAAGACGTCTCTAACCTCAACTGGCTCGAAGCCCAAGCACCAGAACTCGTCTTAGACAAGATTCTGATCAACACCGGCCCCTACGCCTACCGACGGAAGGACGGCGTGGCCGTCGTCCCGCTCGGGCTCCTCGGGATGTAGGGGCAACCCAGCACTGACGGCACACTCTACTGTTGGGACGCGGGCTGCTCAGGATGTAGGGGGCAATTGCTGCCAAAGCGTCATACTGACGGCCCTACCCCGTCATCCTGCGCGTAGTCGCAGGATTGCGCGTAGTCACAGGATCTCTGTGCCGTGATAAAAGAAGAGCGGAGATCCCGCGAGTACGCGCGGGATGACGAGGGTTGGCGGACGCATGCCCGTGCTCGGCATGGGTTACGCGCACAATTCCGTCGCTTCCCTCGCGCTTGGAATGACACCTACGCTAGCTTGGGAAATCCATCAGTAGAAATCTGGGAAATCCACCAACATCAGCATGGGAAATCCACCAGTAGAGTCGTAGAAAATCCGCAATGGAGGACGAACGAGCTTGCGAGAGCCGTCAGGAGAACTGGGATTTTCCTACGTCCGATGCAGGAAAATGAATCCCTGATGGGCGAAGCCCTGGCAGGTTCAGGGTGCCTTGAAAGAAGCTGCGCTCGCCAGGGAGGACTCCTGCGATGCGCAATTGCTGGTGTTTAGAGAATTTCCTTGTCAACTCAGGGTTTGCCAAATTCTTCCTAGAACTCTTCGGCTCACGCCGCTCCATCCGCCATCCTGCGCGGGATGTCGGGGTCGAGAAATCCCGGATGACATGGGCGGTGCCGCCACAACCGTCCCACCGCCCAATCTCACCTTCCGAACAGAATCCGCGTATCAAGTCTGCTGCCCAAAGCGTTATCGAAGAAATGCAGCTGTGAGCGTGAGTTAGGCCAGCAAGAAGGTTGGCTATAGCGGCGGCCAAACGCACACCACCAGTGAGGTAAGGTTACCCTTACCTAGTGTTTGGAGAATGTCTTGCATAGCGAAAATGCTGCATTTGGCCTTGTGCGGAAACGTTTGGAAGCACGCGCACGGCGTATAGCGGTCCGCAGCGCAGAGCAGGTGACCCCTTCCTATCGGCGGATCACATTCGAAGGATCTGAACTCACTGGCTTTGCCTCTGAGGGAGCCGACGATCACATTCGCATTTTCTTTCCTGCCCCCGGCCAGCCCTTGCCCTCCGACGGGCCTCAGGGGTTGGAGAGCCGCGAGTACACCCCGGCTGCCGCCGCAAGCAACCTGCTGACGGTTGATTTCGTATTGCATGGCGAAGGCCCAGGTTCCAAGTGGGCCGCTGGTGCCAAGCCTGGCGATGAGGTCTGGATCGGCGGGCCGCGCGGAACCATGGTCGTCGATGGAGAGCCCCACTGGTGGCTGCTGGCCGGCGACCTGACCGCCCTTCCTGCGATCCGCCGCTTCGCCGCGCGCGTTCCGCAGGGTGTCCCGGTGGACGTCTACCTGACGAGCGACGACAAGGCGGACGAGCAGGAGATCACAAGCCTTGGCGACCTGAGTGTGACATGGGTTCGGTCGGTAGATGGAAATCCGTCCGCTCTGATCGCTGCCTTGGAGGAGTCCCCCCGGCATGAGGGCGATGGTTTCGCGTTCATCGCGGCAGAGTCTTCCGCCGTGCGCCCCGCCCGCGCACTCTTGGCCGAGAGGGGCATAGGCGCAGATCACTGCGTGGTGAAGGGATACTGGAAGCGTTCAGTTTCCGATTTTCACGACCACACACATTGATGTGGCGCGTACCCCGTGGACTTATGGGCTAAGCCACCGCCCGGTAGGCCCGTTCAATATCCCAACTGATATCGTCGGCGTCTTCTAACCAGACCCCTAATCAGGGGTTAGGGATCGGAAAGAAATCGGATCGTACAGCCTTCCCTGATCGTCGCCCAGCCGTGCAGTTCAACCATTTTGCACGCCCTCTCTATTCTCCGCTGCGCCCAGTTGCAAAGGTCGATCTCGAATTCGACCCTCTCCGTTCCTCGACGTATCGGAGGCTTTCGATCAAGCTGTCATGAAGGTAGTACTGTAACATTTCATCCCGCCCGGATGGCCGCTGGCACCTGTACCTGCATTCTATGTGCCTTCCCAGAGCTTGAGATCAACCCCAAACAGTATCGCCTCCATTTCATGCGTGAAGGCAACCGTCCATGAGAAGCTGTCGTCGAAGAGCTCGACATCTATTTCATCCCACGGCTCCAAAGACATGAGTAGGTTATATACCTCCCGGTATGTCGTCTCATAGACGATCTTCTCGCGTTCGTTGTGACAGTAGACAACCCTGTCGAACGGCAAGTCGATGCTGTTTATGTTCTCGGGTATGAACCAATCCAAAACCTTAGTATCCACTTTATAATAGATCCACGGCAGTTCCAGGCAGTTGTACCGTTCATTCCACGGCTTGTAACTCGGCTTTATGAACGTCTCCATGTACCTTGCCATGAGCGAATTCGCCTTTTCCTTTTCCACTGGCTTCTCAAACATCACCTAACTCCCACTCTTCAAAACGGTTGCCTAACGGAACTGTAGTATTTTCATCTCCTACTCGGTCGAAAATTTCCCATGAGGGGAGGGTAGTCTCCGACTGAGCGGCCCACACCCGGTCTCAAGGAGCAAAGCGACGCCCCATCCCCAATCTCACATCCCGAACAGCTCCCGCACTTCCGCCTGCTTTCAGTAGTCTCGCCCGGACAGCTCGACGAAGGAGTGAGGCATGGAACTGTTTGAGAGCATCGTCAACGAGATAGACAGCTTTGTTTGGAGCGTCTACTTGCTTATTCCGCTGTTGGCAGGCACGGGCATCGTGCTTACCTTCAGGCTTCGGGGGATGCAGTTCACGAAGCTGTGGGCGGCCCTCAAACTGGGGCTTTTCAAGCGCAAGGACGACGATTCCGAGGGTGACATCTCCCACTATCAGGCACTCACCACGGCGTTGGCGGCGACGGTGGGCGTCGGCAATATTGTGGGCGTCGCGACGGCCATTGGGGTCGGCGGTGCAGGGGCGCTGTTCTGGATGTGGGTGACGGGCGTGCTCGGCATGGCCTCCAAGTATTCCGAGGCGTTCCTGGGCTCGAAGTACCGCGAGTTCGACGCCCGCGGCGAGGTGATGGGCGGCCCGCAGGTCTACCTGAAGAAGGCCATCAAGGGGCCGGTCGGCAAGGTGCTCGGCGTGCTGTTCGCCGTCTTCGGCGCGCTCGCCGCCTTCGGAATCGGCAACGGAACCCAGGTCTCGGCCATGACGTCGAACATGAAGGGTGCGTTTGGCGTCCCCGAGATCGTCACCGGCGTGATCGTCATGATCTTGGTCGGCCTCACTCTCATTGGCGGCATCAAGTCCATCGGCAAGGTGACGGCCGCGTTCGTGCCGTTCATGATCATCGTCTACATCCTGGCTGGGATCGTCGTTCTGGTTCTCAACGCCGGGAACATCCTGCCCGCGTTCGGCACCGTCTTCCACGACGCCTTCACCGGTTCGGCCGTGATCGGCGGCACGCTCGGGGTTGCGATCCAAAAGGGCATGGCCAGGGGCATCTTCTCCAACGAGTCGGGCATGGGCTCGGCGGCTATCGTCGCCGCCGCCGCGCAGACCAA
>JAISTE010000039.1 GCA_031272825.1 Propionibacteriaceae bacterium
GGGGACATCGGCCACGATCACCTTCAACAGCGGCAGCACCGAATTCAGGAACAGCTTGTTGGCGAACCGCTCCTCCTGGGGCACCGCAACGCGGGTTCCGGTGCTCATACCTCGTCCTCCCAGTTGTCGTCTTCTTCGAAGTCGGCGCCCATCACCTCGCGCACGGCGGTGATGATGCCGTTGGAGTCGATGCCCTCGATACTCATCAGGTCTTCGTGCAGGCCGATGGTGGAGAAGTGATCTTGGATGCCGAGCCTGCGGAAAGCGCAGCCCTTGCCGGTTTCGGCGATCACCTCGGCGACGGCCGAACCCAGCCCGCCGATGACGTTGTGATCCTCGACGGTGATGATGCGGCGAGTTTCGGAGATCGCCTTCACTATGGCGTCGCGATCCAGCGGCTTGATCGTGTGCATGTTGATCACGCGCACGCTCACGCCCTCGTTGCCCTCCAGGAACTGGGCTGCGGTGAGGGCCTGGTAGGAGCACGATCCGCAGGCGATGACGGTGATATCGGTGCCCTTGTGTAGCTCCACGGCCTTGCCCAGCTCGAATCCGTAGTCGGAGGACGGGTACAGCAGGTGGTCGAAGCCGCGGTTGATACGAATGTAGAACGGCCCTTCGGTCTCATAGGCGGTGCGGATGGCGTTGACCGTCTCGAAGGAGTCCGCCGGGCAGATGATCGTCAGGTTCGGCAGCGCCCGCGTAACTCCCAGATCCGAGATCGCGTGGTGGGTGGAGCCCGCCTGGCCGAAGGAGGTACCGGCGTGGGTGGCGATCACCTTGGCGTTGGCCTTGCCGTAGCAGATGTCGGTGGAAAGCTGATCGCCGGCGCGCAGCGAGGCGAATTGCGCGAAGGTGGAGACGAAGGGAACGCAGCCGACCTTCGCCATCCCCGCCGCCATGCCGAACAGGTTCTGCTCGGCGATGCCGACGTTGATGAAGCGGTCGGGGAAGCGCTTCATGAAATCGCCGATCTTGGTCGATTTGCCCAGATCTGCTGTCAGCGCGACGACCTCGGGGTGCTGCTCACCCAGCTCCACCAAAGCCTTGCCGTAGTATTCCGCGGTCGAAAGCTCGGTCGAGTCGACCGCCGTGTAAACAAGTCCGCCTGCCATGTTATTTCCCTTCCACTTTCGCCAGGCGCGCCTCGTGGTAGCGCTTCAGCGAGGCCTTGGCCTTCTCGTACATTCCCTCGTCGATGGCCCCGTAGTGCCACAGGTAGTTGTTCTCCATGAAGTCGATGCCCGCGCCCTTGACCGTGTCGCAGACGATCACGACCGGCTCGGAGGAGGCCTTCGCCGTCTCGATGGCTTCGGAAAGCTCGGGGAAGGACTGGCCGTCCACCTCCAGCACGCGCATCCCAAAGGCCCGCAGCTTTTCGCTCAAAGGCTCGATCGGCATGACTTCTTCCGTCGGGCCGTCGATCATGTTGTGGTTGCGGTCGACGAACGTGATGACGTGGTTGAGGTTGTACTTGTGGATCGTCATGAAGGCCTCCCAGTTGGAGCCCTCGTTGAGTTCGCCGTCGCCGGTGATGCAGTAGACGTAGTAGTCCTTGCCCAGCACCCGTCCGCCCATGGCCATACCCGAGGCGATCGGCAGGCCGTGGCCGAGCGAGCCGGTGGAGGCGTCGACGCCGACGACCTTGGCCGCGTCCAGGTGCATGCCCATCGGGGAGTTGGTCAGGTTGAAGGTCTTGAGCAGTTCCTTGTCGTTCCAGCCCAGGTCACACAGCAGCGGCGCGTAGGCGATACCCGCGTGCCCCTTGGAGACGACGACGCGGTCACGGTCTTCCCAAGTGGGATCGTCGCGGTGGAAGTTCAGGTACTTGTAGTAAATGATCGTGAGGATGTCGAGAACGCTCATCCCCCCGCCAATGTGCCCCGAGCCAGCCCAATAGGTGGTGTCCAGGGTGTCGTTTCGAAGCTGGTCGACTTTGTCTTCCAGCCCCTTCCATTCTTCTTTGGTGAGCATCTCACATCCTTTTAGCTAAGGCCTTGAACGCTTCGTCGGCGATCTCGGCGGTTCTGTTGATGTCCTCATCGCTGAGGGAGTAGTTGATGAAGTGGTTGTGGTGGTTGGTGATCCACACTCCGCGTTTGACGCACTCGGCGACCCACGCCTGGTGGATCATGAGCGAGTCGTCGTCGGCCAGCCTCAGGTAGAACAGCGCCGGTTCGCCGGAAACGACGAGGTGGAAGCCGTTCTCGTTGGCCGCCTGCTTGAGCTTGTTGGTCAGATCCAGGCCTTTGCGGGCGAAGTCTCTGGGGGCGTCGACGGCCTTGAGCTTGTTTATGCAGGCGATCCCGGCGGCGAACGGCACCGCACTCATCCAGTACGAGCCGGTGTAGGTCAGCCCCGAGATTGTGGGCTTGATGAAGTCCTGGCCGCACAGCGCCGAGACGTTCCAGCCGTTGGCCAGCGCCTTGCAAAAACAGATCAGGTCGGCCTTGAACCCGTAGTAGTGGTCGGATCCCGCAAGGTCAAGGCGGAACCCGGCGCGGACGTCGTCGACGATCAAGACGATGCCGTGTTTGGTGCACAGCTCGCGCACCTTCTGCCAATATCCCGAAGCCGGAAGCTCGTTGTCGACGAAATTTCCGTGCATATATGGGGTGGAGATGAAGGCCGCGATCTCGCCCTCGTTTTCCTCGATCAGCTTCTCTAAGGCCGGAATGTCGTTCCAATCGACGTACAGATTATTGGCGACGTCCTCAGGCAAGACGCCCGGATAGTCGAGCTTTTGCGTCCACATGTTGACGCCGTGGTAGTAGCCGTTGACGAAGATGATCTTCTTCTTGTGGGTGTGGGCGCGGGCCGTCATGATGGCCAAGGTGGTGGTGTCACCGCCGTTCTTGCAAAAGAACGCCCAATCGGCGGAGGCGACGGTGTCAACCAGCACTTCGGCGAACTCCACCATCTTGTACGACGGTATGGTCGCGCAATCCTCGATCTTCAGCTGCTCCATGGCGGCGGCGTTGACGTCGGGGTCGCCGTAGCCTAAAACGTTCGGCCCGTAGGCGCACATGTAGTCGATGTACTTGTTGTCGTCCAGATCCCAGAAGTAGGAGCCTTGGGCCTTCGACGAGAACCGAGGGTAGGCGTCGGAGGGGATGTAGCAGCCCTCGGCGGGGCCTTGGTGGCCGTAGATACCGCCGGGGATCACCTTGAGCGCGCGGTCGAAGCCGTCGATGGACTTGGGGTATTTGTAGATTTCGGTCATTGTTGCTCCTTACGCCAGATAGAGGGCCACGCGGTCCAGGATGCGGTTGAGGTTGTCGAGCATGGAGATCATGCCGCGCATGGCGATCTGCCCGGTGCCGATGGAGGCCAGGGCCACGACCTTGCCGTCGAAGAGCTCGCGGGCCAGATCGAGGGATTCGAATTCCATGACCGCGCGCGGTTCCTTGCACGGTTCTTTGATGGTTTGGAAGTGGTGGGCGTTGACCCGGATGGTGGCCTGCGGGCCGTCCTTGATGCCGAAGGCGATGTCGCCGTCCAGCGTATGGGCGGCGGAGAAGCGTCCCACCTCGTCGTGGTTGGCCACTTGGCTGAGAGCCGCTGCGATGACGTAGAACATCACCTTGGTGGAAACCTCGAAGAAATCGCGGTTTTCGAGGTCTTTAGGGTCAGGGCGCAGGTACTTCTCCAGGGTTTCGGTCAGCGGGGTGAATTGCTTGAGCAAGAAGTTGATCTTGGTAAAACCCTTGGAGGGTACTGGGGTGACGGTGCCGTCGATCAGCCCGTTGAACTTTTCGGGGCTGGCGAACGGGAGCTTGACGTCGCAGTTGTCGACGCCTTCGGTGAGGCGGGCGTGGCCGTCGTCGAAGGTGATGGTGGCCTGCGGGCCGTCTTTGACGGCGAAGCCGACCGAGACTGGCTTCGGCGTGCGAACCTGCTCCCGAGCTCTCGGGAGCAGGTCGGTGAGATTCTCAAGGCTTCCCAACACGGCGAACATGTTGAGATACGCCAACGTTGCTTGGTCTTCCACTTTGAAAACTCCTTCGGTTTTCGCCGAATCCTACGCTTTTGACCAAAGCTCGCAACTGCGGCACTCTCGGCGTGTCCGCTGGCTTTTCAGCCTTTGTGTTTATCGCCTTTCTTGGCCTCCCCATGTTATTCGCTGGATTTCAGTAAAATCACTCAACCGGTTCAGCAATTTTCCGAGAGAATCTTGCAACCCGCCCGGGCGAGAGCGCTTTAGCCAAAGCTCGGCTTGCTTGAGTTTGGCCTGGGCGATGCGCTCCTCGGTAACGGTTTCGGATTCGAGCAAGACGTCCGCGCCGAGCTTGGCCATCTTGGCCGCGTGCACGAGCTCTTCTTTCACCAGTTCGGCGTCTTTGCAGCGCATATCCGCGTCCTTCAGGCGATCGATGAGCGAGAGCAGTTCTTGGCCTACCTCTTCGACGACTTCCGGATCTTGGGCTTCTCCCCACCACTGCGGCGGCCAGGAGGGGATGAGGCACATGAACAGGGCCGAGCCGTTGGAGTTGGATGGGCCGACCGGTTTCCAGGAAAAGCCCAGCTCGACGAACACCTGCCCGGCCACCCCGGAGGGATCGTCGAAGACCTGCTCGTTGGCGACCTCGACCGGGTCGAGCGCGCGATTAGCGCTCAGATCCCAGGCGTAGGCCCCGCCGAGCACCAGCGGGACGAAGGAGATCGAGGGCGGCTCCATGTGGCCGTTGTCGCCCCAGGAGGTGACGAGCACGCCCTCGCACTCGTGTTCCTTGGCGACCCTCATGCACTCGGTCAGGTTGGCGATGGCGACGTCGAGGCGGCCGGTGAAGGAGTTCCAGTTACCCAAGCCCGGGGCCAGCCAGAACGGGCGGCCGGATTTTTCCAGCAGCTGGGCGTCGTATTCAAGGGAGCGGCCCTTGGCCGGGTCTTCGTAGCGCCAGGCGATCGGGATGGCATTCTCGGGCAGATCGGCACCCAGCTCGGGCTCGCCCTCAAGGACGTCGGCCCAGAACTGCACCTTCTTGCCCTTGTCGGTGAGGGGTTTGACCAGGCGCATGAGGTGCTCGAAGTAAACCTTGTGAACGCCCTTTTCCTTCACCAGCTCGGCGGATTTACCCTGGCCGAGCTCGAAGGTCTCGTCCGCGCCGATGTTGACCCAATCGGAATCGAACAAGGGGGTGAGTTCGTCGACGAGCGAGAGTGCGAAGTCGGCGTTGTCTTGGGTGGGCTGCAGCACAGACGGTGAGCGGTGCCGCCCTCCCCAGTCGAAGCCTTGGGGAGATTCGGCACGGTCGGCGTACTCGGGCAGGGCCAGCCAGCGCTCGAAGTGGCCGAAGGTGTTTTGGTTGGGCACCAGTTCGATGCCGCGCTCTTGGCACTTAGCTTGCAGCCACTTGATGTCGTCGGCGGTTATCGGTGAGGCGTGCTTCCACACGGCCTCGTGCTCGGGGTAGGCGAAGGTGTGTTCGGTGTAGAGCTGGAACTGGTTGTAGCGGGCCTTCGCCATCAGATCCAAGAAGCGCTCCAGGGTTTCGCGGGTGGGTACCCGGTCGCGGGAGATGTCGAGCATGAAGCCCCGGATCTTGACATCCGGCCAGTCTTCGATGAGCACCGGC
>JAISTE010000001.1 GCA_031272825.1 Propionibacteriaceae bacterium
CCCAGACAAGATCCCGCGACTGTGCGCGGGATGACGATGGGTGGGTGCTGGACTTCGCGCACACTCACTCTCACCCACTCTGCCCAGACAAGATCCCGCGACTGTGCGCGGGATGACGATGGGTGGAATCAACATATAGTGGTATTTCCTGCTGAAAAAGGTCATATTTTCGCGTCAATCGATTGACTTTTTTGGGGCAAATGTATTAACGTCTTTCCAAGACATCGCAGTCAACACGAAGGAGTGCACGTGAGATACGATCCGATGATCATCACTCCCATGCTCGGCATCTGCCTGGCTGCGCTGTTGTCTTTTCTCATCGGATTGGAACGCGAGTTCTTCGCCAAGGCCGCCGGGATGCGCACCTACACGCTGGTGGGCCTGGGATCGGCCGTGTTCACCGTGGTTTCCAAGTACGGGTTCATCGACGTCGCCTTCTCTGATTACGCGCGCTTCGACGGATCGCGCGTTGCCGCCCAGATCGTAACCGGAATCGGCTTCCTCGGCGCCGGGCTGATCTTCATCCGCAAGACCTCGGTGCACGGCTTGACCACCGCCGCCGGAATCTGGTTCGTTGCCGCCGTCGGCATGGGCTGCGGGGCCGGGCTCTACCTGATCTCGCTGGCCGTTACCGCGCTGTACATGGTCGTCATGTTCGGGCTGCGTCCAATCGCGAAACGGATGCCGCACGCGCACGCGACCGTGACCGTCGTCAACATCAAGTATCAAGACGGGCGCGGAATCTTGAGAACCATCATGGAGACCATCTCCGAGCTCGCCCTCAAAGTTTCTGACCTAGAGGTGAAGGACGCCATCACCGACGGCGACACCAAGATCCTCGAAGTCCAGATCCAGCTAGAGGGCCCGACCGGGTCGATCGACGACGTCGCCGACCAACTCACCAATATCTGCGGGGTCTACGCCATTACCTGCAGCTGACACAACTGAATACCCATCACACCTAGTAGAAGGAAATCGCAATGAAGCGAATCGCAATATGCGCGGCAGCAACCGCCTTGGCTCTGACCTTTTCGGCCTGCTCAAGCTCGTCCGACACCATCAAAGACGCCGACGGCAACGAGGTCGCCAAGGAGCTGACGATCTATACCGCCATGAGCGAAGACGAGCTGCCCACCTACTTCGGCGGTTTCGAGAAGGCCACCGGCATCAAGGTCAACTACGTGCGCCTCTCTGCGGGCGAAATGGTGACCAGGATCGAGGGCGAAAAGGAGAACCCGCAGGCGACCTTGGCCTACGCCGGTGCCTCCGACGCCTACATCCAGATGGCCGCCGAGGGCCTGCTTTCCAAGTACGCCTCGCCTGAGCTGGCTAATATTCCCGACCAGTACAAGGATCCCGACGGCTACTGGAACCCGATCTACGTCGGCGCGATCTCCTTCGCCTGCAACAAGGACTGGTTCGACAAGCACACCGACGTCGCCATCCCGCAATCCTGGGATGACCTGACCAACCCCGGGCTGAAGGGCATGGTCGGCATGGCCCACCCGTCGACCGCCGGAACCTCCTACACCGTGCTGGCCACGATCATGCAGCTCAAGGGCGGTAAGAACATCGACGACGCCGACACCTGGGCGTACCTGAAGAAGCTCAACGAGAACGTCCCGCAGTACTCCAAGGCCGGTTCGGCCCCCGCACAGGACGCCGCCATGGGCGAGGCCGCCGTCGGCATCACCTTCGCCCATGACGCCCTCAAGATCAAGGCCAAGGGCTACCCGCTGGAGGTCACCTTCCCGAACGACGGCACCGGTGACGAACTCGGCGCGGTCGCCCTGCTGAACAACCCCAACGCCTCCGAAGCCGACATCGCCGCCGGCAAGAAGTTCATCGACTACATGCTCTCCAAGGAAGGCCAGGAGCTCTACATCGACTCCGCCTCTTACCGTGTGCCCGTGAACACCCAGGCCAAGGTTGCCGACGGGCTGGTCACCTTGGATCAGCTCAAGATCATCGACTACGACGCCAAGTGGGCGGCCCAGACCAAGAAAGAGCTGGTGGCCAAGTTCCAAGAAATCGTGGACAACGGCCAAAACGTCAAGACTTCGTAGTTCCTTCGCTGGCCCCTCCCGAAATGCTGCGAACGGGAGGGGCCCCTAACAGAAAGTAGGTGCCAATGACCGCCACCGCGCTGCCCGCGGCAGACCCACCCAAGCTCAAGATGAAACAGGGCAACAACCTGGCCATGCTGATCCGCCAACCGGTGCTGCTCGTCACCATCTTGCTGGTCTTCGCCGTGTTGTTCATCTTCGTGGTCTTGCCGATGATCACCGTCTTCCAACTGTCCTTTACGACGGAAGAAGGCGGGTTCTCCATCCAACCCCTGATCGACATCCTCACCTCCGACAAGGGCGGATACCCCAGCTACCGGGCCACCTTCTGGAACTCGATGTTGCTGGGCGTGATCGTCGCCATCTGCGCGACGGCCGTCGGCTACCTCTTCGCATTCGCCACTACCCGCACCGAGATGCGCGGCAAGCGCTTCTTCGACCTGGTCGCGACGCTCCCGATCATCTCCCCGCCCTTCGTGCTCTCGCTGTCCATCATCTTTCTGTTCGGCAAGCAGGGCATGATCACCAACGGCATGTTCGGCATCGACGACTTCGAGGTCAAGGGCCTAGGCGGCCTGGTGCTCGTCCAATCGCTGTCCTTCTTCCCCGTCGCGTATCTGACCTTGCGCGGCATCTTGGAATCCATCGACGACTCGGTCGAGGACGCCGCCTTCTCGATGGGTGCCTCCCGCGGGCACATCTTCAGAACCGTAACCCTGCCGCTGTCCTTGCCGGGCATCATCTCGGCGGTGCTGCTGGTGTTCATCCAATCCCTGGAAGACTTCTCCAACCCCGCGGTGATCGGCGGCGGCTACTCGACGCTGGCCGTCGAGGCGTACCGGGTGATCACGGGCATGAACGACACGATCACCGGCGGAATGCTGGCGATCATCTTGCTGCTGCCCACCGTCGCCGCCTATCTGTTCCAGAAGTACTGGCTGCGCAAGAAATCCTTCGTAACCGTCTCCGGCAAGCCCACCCAGGTGCGCCGCAAGCTGCACGAAAAGCACATCGTCTACCCGCTGTTCGCCGCCTGCGCGATCGTCACCGCCCTCGTGTTCATGTTCTACGGCACGGTGCTGTTCGGCGCGTTCGTCAAGGTCTGGGGCATCAACTACGAGTTCACGCTGGAGCACTTCGCCTACGTGTTCACCCTCGGTGCCGACGCCTTGCTCAACTCGGTGGAACTGGCCGCCATCTCCGCGCCCATCGGCGGCGTGCTCGGCATGGTCATTGCCTACCTGACCGTCCGGCAGCGCTTCCCCGGGCGCAAGCTCATGGCGATCTCCTCCATGCTCACCTTCGCGATCCCCGGCATCGTCGCCTCCATCGGCTTCATGTACACCTTCAACCACCAGCCGCTGCTGCTCCAGGGCACGGCGATCATCTTGGTGGCGATGTTCACCTTCAGAAACATCCCGGTGGCCATCGAATCGGGCACGACAACCTTGCTGTCCATCGACCCGTGCATCGAAGAGGCCTCGACCATCTCGGGAGCGGACACCGGCTACACCTTCCGCCGGGTGATCCTGCCCATGCGGCGCAACGCCTTCTTCTCCGGGCTGGTCTACTCGTTCGTCAGGGCCATGACCGCCGTCTCGGCGATCATCTTCCTGATCTCGCCGAAGTGGTCGTTGGCCACGTCGAAGGTGTTCGCCCTGTTCGAATCTTCCAAGTTCTCCGAGGCGGCCGCTTTCGTGATGGTACTCATCGTCATCATCTTCATCGCCATCGGCGTAATCCAAACCATCGTCAACATCTTGCTCAAGCCCAAGGCCAAAGCGCCCGAGGCAGCCGAAATCAAACTAGCCCTATCGGAAGGAGAGAAATGAGCACCGAAACCCAGGATCTGCGGGCCTTCTCCGGCCAGTCGTCCTCAGTCGTCCTCGACCAGATCACCAAGGTGTTCCCGACCCCCGAGGGGATGGGGGAGACCACGGCGGTCAACCACATCGACCTAGAGATCGCCGACGGCGAGATGGTCACCTTGCTCGGCCCCTCAGGGTGCGGAAAGACGACGACCCTGCGCATGATCGCCGGCTTCGAGTACCCCTCCTCGGGCTCGATCATGATCGGGGATCGCGACGTCGCCAACGTGCCGCCGAACAAGCGCGGCATCTCCATGGTCTTCCAGTCCTACGCTCTGTTCCCGCACCTATCGATCTGGGAGAACGTCGCCTACGGGCTGAAGGTCAAGAAGCTGCCCAAGGAAGAGATGATCGCCCGCACCGGCAAGATCATGAAGCTCATGGCCTTGGATGGCTACGAGAAACGCTTCCCCAACCAGCTCTCGGGCGGGCAGCAGCAGCGCGTGGCGCTGGCCAGGGCCGTCGTCATCGAGCCGTCCGTGCTGCTGTTCGATGAGCCGCTGTCTAACCTCGACGCCAAGCTGCGCGAGCGGATGCGCGACGAGTTGCGCGCCCTCCAAAAGCGCCTGGGCATCACCTCGCTGTACGTCACCCACGACCAGGCCGAGGCGATGGCCATCTCCGACCGGGTCGTCATCATGAAGGACGGCAACCTCATGCAGGTCGGAACCCCGCAGGAGATCTACGAGTACCCGACCAGCAAGTTCGTCGCCAATTTCATCGGCAAGGCCAACTTCATCGACGGGCAGATGCTCGGCAAGGACTCCGATGGGACGGCCCACGTCACCGTCGGCGGGCGCTCGCTGTCCCTTGCCAACCCCGGCGGGATCGAGGTGGCGGTGGGGCAGCCGTGTGCGCTGGCCTTCAGGCCCGAATCGGTCAAGCTCGACGACCCGGGGCTGGACGGCATCCCAGGCAAGGTCACCCGGGTCACGTACTTTGGCGACAAGATCGAGTACGAGGCCGCCTACGGCGAGCACACTGTCGTCATCGAGGTCTACAACCCGCAGCTGGCCAAGCACTACCGCGAAGGCGACGAGGTCACCATGATCCTCGACCTGGCCACCGTACGGCTCCTGCAACAGGACTAGCCTTCCAAAGACGTCATCACCTTCCTATCGCACCGTGGGTGCCAACCGCCTTGGCCCATTTCGTCTCAGCATCTGGACGGATATCTCAATCCGGTTGACACCCACGCCCGACAAGGTAAAAGATGCACACATGCGTTCATTCGTTCTGGTACTTAGAAAGCGTGCCGACTGACAGACAGTCACACACGGCACGCTCCCTCGCCTGCGCAAGCAGCGGGGGTTTTTTATTGGCCAAGCACCGGAATATAGAGTGAAAGACACGACAATCAAGGAGGAGAAGATGCCCGATAAGGAGCTCCTTACCGGAGCGCAAGCGATAGTGAGGTCGCTAGAAGATCTCGGCGTCGAGGTCGTCTTCGGCATCCCGGGCGGGGGAATCCTGCCCACCTACGACCCCCTGTACAACTCGAAGCTGCGCCACATCCTGATGCGCCACGAGCAAGGGGCCGGACACGCAGCCGAAGGATACGCCGACGCCACCGGAAAGGTTGGGGTGTGCATCGCCACCTCCGGCCCGGGGGCTACCAACCTGGTCACCGCAATCGGCGACGCCTATATGGATTCGGTGCCGCTGCTGGCGATCACCGGACAGGTCGCCTCGACGGCCATCGGCACCGACGCCTTCCAAGAGGCCGACATCCGGGGCATCACCTTCCCGATCGTCAAACACTCCTACCTGGTCAAGCGCACCGAGGACATCCCGTGGGCCATCGCCGCCGCCTATGTGATCGCCAAGAGCGGACGACCCGGCCCGGTGCTGGTCGACATCACCAAGGACGCCCAGAACGGCACCGCGCCCTACGTCTTCCCCGAAAAAGTCGTGCTGCCCGGCTACAAGCCGACCGTCAAGCCCAATATCCGGCAGATCAAGCAGGCCGCCGACCTGATCGCGGCAGCCGAGCGTCCGGTGCTCTACGTCGGCGGCGGGGTCGTCAAGTCCCGCGCCTACGAGGAGCTGGCCAAGCTCGTCGAAGCAACCGGCGCCCCGGTCGTCACCACGCTGCCCGCGCGCGGATCCTTCCCCTCCGACCACCCGCTCAACTACGGGATGCCCGGGATGCACGGCTCGGTCGCGGCGGTGGGAGCCCTGCAGCGCTCCGACCTGATCGTCGCACTGGGAACGCGCTTCGACGACCGCGTCACCGGAAAGCTCGATTCTTTCGCGCCCCACGCGAAGATCATCCACGCCGACATCGACCCGGCGGAAATCTCCAAGAACCGCTACGCCGACGTCCCGATCGTCGGCGACGTCAAACTCTCGATGGAAAAGCTTGTCGAGTTCCTGCCCGGAACCCGCGATCTATCGGGTTGGGTGCGCTACCTCGACGGCCTGCGCTCGCGCTACGGCAACCCCAACCCCGAACCGGTCAGGGACGGCGAGCTGATGCCGGACTACATCATCAAGCGCATCGGCGAACTGGCCGGGCCGGACGCGTTCTTCACCACGGGCGTCGGGCAGCACCAAATGTGGGCCGCCCAATACCTGCCGTTCAAGGAAGCCGGCCGCTGGGCCACCTCCGGCGGGGCGGGCACGATGGGCTTTTGTGTCCCGGCCGCCACCGGCGCGAAGGTCGGCAGGCCCGACCTGCAGGTGTGGGGGATCGACGGCGACGGCTCGTTCCAGATGACCAACCAAGAGCTCGTCACCTGCGCGCTCAACGACATACCGATCAAGATCGCCGTCATCAACAACCAGGTGCTCGGCATGGTTCGGCAGTGGCAAACCCTGTTCTACGGGGAGCGCTACTCCAACACCCACCTGCATTCCACCCGCATCCCCGACTTCGTCAAGCTCGCCGAGGCGATGGGGTGCGTGGGGCTGCGCGCCGAGAAGCTCGATCAGGTCGACGACGTCATCAAGCAGGCCATCGAGATCAACGACCGGCCCGTCGTCATCGACTTCGTCGTCGGCAAGGACGCGATGGTCTGGCCCATGGTCGAGGCCGGAACCTCCAACGACGACATCATGATCGCCAGGAACCTGGCCCCCGAATGGGAGGAGATGCCCCTATGAAAATCCAGACGCTGTCCGTCCTCGTCCAGAACCAATCGGGCGTGCTCGCCCGCGTCGCCGGGCTGTTCGCCAGGCGCGGGTTCAACATCGAATCGCTGGCCGTCGGCATCACCGACAGGCCCGAGCTTTCGCGCATCACCATCGGGGTCGATGCCGAAAGCCCAGAGGTGATCGAGCAGATCGTCAAGCAGCTGAACAAGCTGATCGAGGTGATCAAAGTCACAGAGCTGAGCGAGGATTCCGTGGCCCGGGAACTCGTCCTTATCAAGGTGCACGCGACGCACGAGACCCGCTCCGAGGTCATCGACATCGTCAACCTTTTCAGGGCCAAATGCGTCGATGTCCAAAAGGACTCGATAACCATAGAAGGTACCGGGGCCCCGGATAAGCTGGAGGCCTTGATAGAAATGCTCAAACCCTACGGCATCCGCGAATTGGTCCAATCCGGCCTGGTTGCCCTCGGGCGCGGATAGGAAAGAAGGAAATATGGCACAGATGTTCTATGACGATGACGCCGACCTGTCGGTGATCCAACAGCGCAAGGTGGCCGTCATCGGCTACGGCTCCCAAGGGCACGCGCACGCCCTGTCGCTGCGCGATTCCGGGGTCGACGTCCGGGTCGGCCTGCGCGCCGGCTCCAGCTCCATCGAGAAGGCTCAGGCTCAGGGGCTCAAGGTCATGTCCGTGGCCGACGCCGCCAAAGAGGCCGACCTGATCATGATCCTCGCTCCCGACCAGGTGCAGCGCCACCTGTACCGCGACGAGATCGCTCCCTACCTCAACGCGGGCGACGCGGTCTTCTTCGCGCACGGCTTCAACATTCGCTTCGGCTACATCCAGACCCCTCCCGGTGTCGACGTGTGCATGGTCGCCCCCAAGGGCCCGGGCCACCTGGTTCGCCGCGAATACTCCGAGGGCCGCGGTGTGCCGGTGCTGGTCGCCGTCGAGAAGGACGAGACGGGCAACGCCTGGCCGCTGGCACTGGCCTACGCCAAGGGCATCGGCGGGCTGCGCGCGGGCGGCATCCAGACGACGTTTACCGAGGAGACCGAGACGGATCTGTTCGGCGAGCAGGCGGTGTTGTGCGGCGGGATGACGTCCCTGGTCACCAAGGGCTGGGAGACGCTCGTCGAGGCCGGGTATCAGCCCGAGATCGCTTACTTCGAGTGCCTGCACGAAATGAAGCTGATCGTCGATCTGATGTACGAAGGCGGCATCGCCAAGATGCGCTGGTCGATCTCCGACACCGCTGAGTACGGCGACTACATCTCCGGCCCGCGCGTGGTTGACGACGCTGCGAAGGCCCACATGAAGGACGTCCTGACCGACATCCAGAACGGCACCTTCGCCGAGCGTTTCATCGCCGACCAAGACAACGGCGGCAAGGAGTTCTATGAGCTGCGCGCCAAGGCCGAGGCCCACCCGATTGAGGCCACGGGCCGCGAGCTGCGCAAGCTCATGTCCTGGGTCAAGACCAGCGACGACGACTATGTTGAGGGAACCGCGGCTCGCTCCTAAGTGCTAGGCGGCCCCTAGTCCAACCCTGAAAACGCCTCTTCTCGTGCAAGACAAACGGGAAGAGGCGTTTTCCGTGTGGGAGGATTAGCCAGTGACACAAATCGCAGTTGAACCGGGCTTGACCCAGCAAGAAGTCCAGGAGCGAATCCAAGCAGGCCAGGTGAACACCTTGCCGCCACGCTCAGGAAGGACGACCTGGGACATCGTCAAGACCAACGTCTTCACCCGGATCAACGCCCTGCTGTCGATTCTGTGGATCATGGTGCTGGTTTCCCTGGATTGGTCGGATCTGACCAACCTGCGCTCGGCCCTGTTCGGCGTGCTGGTGCTCTACAACTCGCTGATCGGCATGTACCAAGAGTTCAAGGCCCGGCGCATCCTCGACTCGCTTACCGTGGTCTCCGAGGGCAAGCCCAAGGTTCGCCGCGACGGCGTCAGTGTCGAAATCCCGCGCGAGGAGATCGTGCTGGGCGACATCATCGAGATCGGCCCGGGCGACCAGATCGTGGTCGACGGTGAGGTCGTCGAGGCCTCCTATCTTGAGCTCGACGAATCGCTGCTCACCGGCGAATCTGACGCCGTGGACAAGCAGGTCGGCGACGAGCTGATGAGCGGCTCCCACGTGGTCGCGGGTGTCGGCGCGTTCCGCGCCACCAAGGTCGGCACGGATTCGTACGCGGCCAAGCTGACCAGTGAGGCCAACAAGTTTTCTTTGACCAAGTCCGAGCTGCAGGCCGGTATCAACGTGGTGCTGCGGCTTGTCACCTGGCTGATGATCCCGGTCGGCATCGCCACCATCTGGGTGCAGTGGCACGAGGCGGGGGACTGGGTCGAGGCCTTCCGCCGCATGACCGGCGCGCTGGTTCCCATGGTTCCCGAGGGCCTGGTGGCGCTCACCTCGCTGGCCTTCCTGATGGGTGTCGTTCGCCTGTCCAAACAGAACGTGCTCGTCCAGGAGCTGCCGGCCATTGAGGGTTTGGCGCGTGTGGACGTCGTCTGTGCGGACAAGACCGGAACGCTTACCGAAAACGGCATGAAATTCGCCGAGATCATCCAGGTGGGGGAGAGCGGCGGATACGAGGAGGTGCTGGCCCAACTGGCCGGTTCCGATCCCTCTCCCAACGCTTCCATGAAGGCGATCGCCGAGGCTTTCCCGCCGGCCAACGAGTGGCAGATCGACGCACTGGCACCCTTCACTTCTGCGAAGAAGTGGTCGGGGGCGTCGTTTGTCGGGCACGGCAACTGGATCATGGGCGCACCCGACGTTCTGGCCCCGGGCTCTCAGGCCGCGGCCAAGGCCGAGGAGATCGGGGCCACCGGGCAGCGGGTGCTGCTGCTGGGCTCATCCGATACCGTCGTCGATTCTGAGCTGGCTCCCGGGGTCTTTACCCCCGAGGCGCTGGTGGTTTTGGATCAGCGGGTTCGCCCGGAGGCCAAGGCCACCTTGGATTACTTCGCCAAGCAGGGCGTGCAGGTGAAGGTCATCTCCGGCGATAACGCCAAGTCGGTGGGGGCCGTCATTAAGAAGCTCGGCATCACCGAGCAAGAGGTCGTCGACGCCCGCGAGCTGCCGACCGACCCCGAGGCCTTCGCCGACGCCGTGGAGGCACACAACGTCTTCGGGCGGGTCACCCCCGAGCAAAAGCGGCAGATGGTCTCCGCCCTGCAGTCCAAAGGCCACAACGTTGCCATGACCGGCGACGGCGTGAACGACGTGCTGGCGATCAAAGACTCCGACATCGGCGTGGCCATGGGCTCTGGGGCGCCCGCAACCCGGGCCGTTGCCCAGGTGGTGCTGCTGGACGACGACTTCGGTCACCTGCCCTCGGTGGTAGCCGAGGGGCGCCGCGTGATCGGCAATATCGAGCGCGTCGCCAACTTCTTCTTGACCAAGACGCTGTACTCCATCGTGCTCGCGCTGCTGGTCGCCATCTGGATGCTGCCCTTCCCGTTCGAGACGATCCACATCACCTTGGTCGGCTGGTTCACTATCGGCATTCCAGCCTGCATCATGTCCCTGGCCCCCAACAAGGAAAGGGCCAGGCCGGGTTTCCTTGGCCGCGTGATGCGCTTTGGCATACCTTCCGGCCTTGTCATTGCGGTGGCCACCTTCATCTCGTACATGACCGTGTTCCCCGGCGGTGAGGCGGGCCTAGATCTTAAGCTTCAGGCCTCCACCGCCGCTCTGACGACGCTGCTGATGGGCGGCTGCTGGGTGATGATCACCACCTCCAGGCCCTACCAGTGGTGGAAGATCGTGCTGCTCGCCCTTTGCTGCGGCGCGCTGGTCGTCATCTACATGCTGCCCACCGTGCTGCCCTTTACCGACGGACGTCCGGTCGGCCAGTGGTTCTTCAACCTTGACCCGTCCAACGCATCCATGATGACCACGGCCATGATGATCGGCCTGGTAGAAATCGTGCTGATCGAGGCCGTGTGGTGGATCGACGGCCTAGTCGGCGGGGTAAAGCGGAAGGTGTTTGCATTGCGGGGTGAAGACTGCTAACTCCCCAGCTCGGCGGCCGTCATGAAGCCTGAATCGATGAGCACCTGCTGGTAGTTGTCCTTGGTGACGACGACCGGCTCAAGCAGCTTGGCCGGAACCTCTTTCACGCCGTTGTTCATGGTGGTCTCGTGCGGCAGTGCGATGCCAGAACCCAGCAGCGCCAGCCACTCGGAGGCGGCCTTGGCCAGCTCGCGGGGATCTTCCAAAACCGTCATCGTCTGCTTGCCGCTGATCACGTTCTTCACCGCGCTAACCTGGGCGTCGGCCCCGGTAAGCACCGGATAGGTGGTGTAACCGGCGTCTTTGAGGGCGGCGGCCACACCCAGGGCGATGTCGTCGCTGGGGGCGAGCACGGCGTCGACCTTCTCGCTGTCATAGGCCTTGAGCCGCTGGGCCATATCAGCCTTGGCCGTCGACTTGGCCGAATCCAAGACCGCAACGCTCGACCAATCGTCGCTTGTGGGTACCTTGCCCGAGAGGATGTTCAGCTTTCCGGCCAGCACATACGGGGAGAGCACGTCCCAGGCCCCTTGGAAGGTCTGCTTCGCGTTCGGATCGACGGGCGAACCGGCGAAAACCTCCAGGGTGTGGGTTCCGGGGGAGTCGAGCTTGAGCGCGTCGGCGATTGCCTGACCCTGCAATTGCCCGAGCTTGTAGCTGTCGAACCCGACGAAACCGTCGACGGCATTGGTATCGGTAAGCGGCCTGTCGATGGCCAACACCCCGACGCCCTTTTGGTAGGCCGCCTGCAAGGTTGGGGCGAGCGCGCTGCCGGTAGCCGGGCCGACCGCGAGGAGCCGAACGCCGCCGTCCACCAGCGAGCCGATCTGTTCGGCCTGCTTCTCGATCGAGTCGTCGGCGTAGGCAGTGGTCGTCGGGAAGCCGTCGGATTCCAACGTAGAGGTGAGCGCTTCCGAGATGCCCTTCCAGCGGCCCGCGGAATCTGAGGCGAGCGAGAGCCCCAATTGGGGTCTGGCTGTGGGGGATGGTGAGGTTTGCGATGAGCCTGTGCAGCCGGCCAGCGACGAACCGACAATGCTGAAGACAAGTGCTAGCCCGAAGACCGAGCGCAATCTCATACCAAGCTCCTAACGGGATTTTGTAAGTGACATTATTCCAGACTAAGGGAGTAGCCTGACGGCGTGATTGGCTGGGAGAGAACCCTGGCTGACACGATCGCCGATTACCTCCTCAAGGGGATCTGTGTCAGCTTGGAAGGTGCTAGAGGCTCCGGCAAGAGTTACATACTCAACGCCGTCGAGCGCAAGATTGTTAACCAAGGCAGCCAGGTGCTGCGCATCAGCGGGCTGCCGGGGCTGATTGATAGGCCCATGGCCGCTATCTCGGCGCAGGTGCCGGAACTGCAAGACGCGAAGAACACCGGAACTGTGGTTCACAAGCTCACCGACATGATGGAGAAGGACTACCGGGTGTTGATCGTCGATCATTCGGACGATCTGGACACGCTCTCCATCGGGGCGATTCTCTCGGCTCGCTACAAGCGCGATTTTCCAGTGGCGTGGGCCTACCGACCGACACCTTTCCGGGTTTCCGAGCGCTGGCACATTCAGGCCGCCATCGATCAGGCGGCCCGCTTCAAAACCCCGAGGCTCACCATCGAGGACGTCGCCGAGCTGATGGCCTCCCAGCTGGGGGCACCAGTAGAGATGCGTGCTGCTGTGCGCGCCACGAAGCTGTGCGATGGCCTGCCCGGCATGGTCATCGGTCTGACGCGCACCGCCAAGATTTCCGGGGCGTTGAAGCTTGCCGGTGGCCAATACGTGCTGACGGGCGAGCTTGAGAAGGTGCTTCCCGAACACTCGCTCTATCAACAGATCGCTGATCTCAGCCAAGAAGAGCTGGAAGCGATCACCAAGCTGGCGCTGGTCGGACCCGTAGACGTGGTGCAGGCCATGGGCATCGTGGGTGAGGACAATCTCGCCCACCTCGAAGACCGCCAACTGCTCTCGATCGTCTCCGACAAGGCGGGCAACACCGTCTCGGTAAGGCCGCCGCTGCTGCAAAACTTCATCGTCGCCAAATCCGGCTCGGCGCGGGCGCTGCTGGGAAACGAGCTGCACGGGCTGGACATCCCCAGAAACGAACCCAAGACCTCGACCCAGGAATACGTGGAGTTCGAAACTTACCTGTCCCGTACCGTCGATTCGACGAAGGCGCACTACGAGGACGAACCCACGTTTATCAACTCCGTTCGCTACCTCGAAGCCCTCTGCACGCTGAAGGCCGACGCCCTGCCGACCATCCTCAAGGTCGGTCAAGAGAGCCTGGAGCGGCTGGAGGGCCAAGAGCGAATCTGGCTGCTCATGTGGATGTCCCACTTCACCGGAATGCAGAATCGCTCCATCGACGCGGCCCGCGACTACGTCGAGGCCCACACCGATAGCCCCGACGACCCGGCCTACCAGGCGCTCTACGCACACCTGTCCTTCACACTCAGCGAGGTTCCCGATCCGGCCAGCTACTCCAAGGCCTTAGAGGCCCCGGCACCGGTCGGGGAGCTGGGAAAGTACGTGCGCACCGAATCGCTACTGGCAGCGGGCGAGTGTGACTCAGCGTTGAAACTGGTCGACGGCGAACGCCCGACCTTCCCGCCCATGTCGCGCAACCACGACCTCGCACACCTGCTCGGGATGCTGCTGCAAGGCCACTGCGAACACGCCTTCGCCGAGGCCGAGGACGGCTTCGAGCGGGCCAAGCGCGACTACGACGTCTTCGCCATGCAGGCCTACGGCTACGGGCTGGCCCTGTGCCAGTACATGTGCGGGCGCTTCAACGACATGCTGGATCTATCCGAGCTGCTGCTATCCGTCTCCGACGCCAACCACCTGGACGTCTACTGGCACAGGGGAGTGCTCAACCTGGCCGCGCTCTCGGCCAAGTGGCTGGGCCGAACCTCGCTGGCCAGGGCCATCGCCGACCAAGCCAAGGCGCTCTCCGTCGACCCCGGCCCCTATCCGATGATGCTCTCTTCCATCTCCCCAGAGCTGATCTACCTGCCCGATCCAGAGGCCGCGGACACCATCTGGAAGGTCGCCGAGGAACGCCTCGAACACGGCTACCTGGTCGCCGCGATCACCGCCGCCGTGATGGCCAACTACCACGGCAAGAACGTCAAGGTCACCCGCAAGATCACCGACGCCATCCGCGGCGTGGAATCCCCGCTGGTTGCCGCCGAGGGCCGCTACCTCAAGGCTTGCGCTCTCGACGATCTGGAAGGGGTACGTGTTTGCGCTGATGAGCTGTGGAGCCTAGGACATCACTCGCTGTCCATCATGGCCGGGGTGCGTTTCGGGCTGCTCGCCAACGAACAAGGCGAGCCGACGCTGGCCAACATGTCCTCGCGGCGCTTGTGGCAGATCGGCAAGCACGAGAACATCCCCATCGAGGGGATCATCCAGCCGCTGCTCGACACCGTGAAGCTGTCCGAGCGCGAGTGGGACATCGCCAACTCGGTGGCCGCCAACCTCTCGCCCTCCCAGATTGCCTCCGATCTGAACCTGTCGGTGCGCACCGTCGAAAATCACATCTCCAAGATCTACGTGAAGGTGGGCGTGCGCTCGCGCGAATCGCTGCTGGAGGCCATGAGTACCTGGCTCTCGCTGCACCCCAAGGTCAACAAAGTAGAGTAGGGGCCATGGAAGGGCTGAACTCGAATCTGAACCTGAACGAGGGGCTGGTGCCGCGCGTCATGCCCGGCATCGGCGAGTGGGGCCCCGAAGAGGTTCCGTCGACCAAGAAGAAGAGGCGCGGACGCTGGTGGGCGGTTCTCGCGTTCGTACTGATCGGTGCCGGGCTCAGCGCCTATGGCTACTGGATGTGGACGCTGCTGAGCTGACGAATTCTTGCTCGTCAGCCCTAGCCTCCGGCCAGCGCGGCCAGATGCCCCAAGCGTGCCACCTCGGAGGCCATGAACTCCGGCCCTCCGCGCCTGGCCAAGATGATCGATGAGCCTTTCAGCGGGGCGTGAATGATCAACGTCTCGCCCCAGCCGTGCAGCCAGCCCTCCGGCAGCACCCCGGCAGCCAGGGTGGACAGCGGCCCGAACACTTTCACGTCCGGGGGCAAGATGTCGGGGGCCAGATCGGTCGCCGCCAACAGCTCCCCGGTATCGCGGTTCAGCAACAGCGCCCAGTCGGCGTGGAACACCGCCGGAGCCCCCATGGTGAGGATGCGTGCGGCATCGGCCGGATCGGCGGCCATCTGATTGAGCAGATCGACGTCACCCTGCAGCCCGTACGTCGGCTGATAGTGGCCCAACCACAGCACCTCTACGCCGTCCAAAGATTCGCAAGCGGAGACGAGTGCATCCGGCTGGCCGTGGGGGAGATCGACGATGAAATCGTCCACCGCTTTACCTTCCAGCTTTTGCACGATTTCCACGGCGGAGATGTCGGCACCAGCCTGGCCCATCGCCGAAGCGACGGCCCCCAACGAGCCCGGCCTGTCAGGCAGGGAGATCCTCAATAAGAACACGCGCCAAACTTAGCGCTATCGTGTAACAGTCTTGTCAAGGCCAACAGATAGAATCGCCGAGGCGAAAGGAAAGAAGTGGCCCTATCCACCGATGAAGTGGCGCGATTGGCGGCGCTTGCGCGCGTCGATCTCAGCCCCGAGGAGCTGGCAAAGCTCGCCCCCCAGCTAGATGTGATCTTGGATGCGGTGGCCCGCGTCTCCGAGATCGCCGGCGATGACATCAAACCCAGCTCCCACGCGTTCGAGATCACCAATGTTTTCAGGCCCGACGAGGTGCGGCCGTCGATCTCCCAGGAGGCGGCCCTGTCCGGCGCTCCCGCCGAAGAAGACGGGAAATTCCGGGTTCCGCGCATCTTGGAGGAGGACTGATGAACGAGCTGTTGAAACTCTCGGCTGCCGAAATCGGCAGCAAGATCGCCGCCGGCTCGCTGACGTCGGTGGAAATCACCAAGGCCTGCTTCGAACAGATCCACGCGGTCGACGCCCAGGTTGGGGCTTTCTTGTGCCTAGACGAAGAGCGCGCGCTGGCTGCTGCCGCCGCGATTGATGCCCGCATCGCCGCCGGTGAGAAGCTCGGCCCGCTCGCCGGTGTGCCCATCGGCGTCAAAGACATTTTCTGCTACCAGGGCCTGCCGACTACCTGCGGCTCGCGCATCCTGGAAGGCTGGATGCCGCCGTACAACTCCACGGTCGTGGATCGGCTGCTGGAGGCCGGGCTGGTGATCGTCGGAAAGCTCAACATGGACGAGTTCGCGATGGGCTCTTCCACCGAGACCTCCGGCTACCAGCTCACGCACAACCCGTGGAACCTGGGCTACATCCCGGGCGGATCGTCTGGCGGCTGCGCAGCCGCGCTGGCCTCCTACCAGGTGCCGCTGACGCTCGGCACCGACACCGGCGGTTCCATCCGCCAGCCCGCCTCGGTCACCGGGGTGGTGGGCGTCAAGCCGACCTACGGCTCGAACTCGCGCTACGGCGTGCTGGCCATGGCCTCCTCGCTCGACGTCCCGGGCCCGTTCGCCCGCAACGCCCGCGACGCCGCGCTGCTGCAAGAGGTGATCTCCGGCCACGACCCGATGGACTCCACCTCGCTCGTCTCCGAGCTGCCCGGGCTAACCGACGCGGTTGGCAAGGGCGTCGACGGCTGGAAGATCGGCGTCGTGAAGGAATTCGGCGGCGACGGCTACCAGCCGGGCGTCGAATCCGCGTTCAAGGAAGCGCTGGCCAAGTGTGAGCGCGCCGGGGCTGAGATCGTCGAGGTCTCCTGCCCGCACTTCGACTACGCGCTGGCCGCTTACTACCTGATCATGCCCTCCGAGGTGTCCTCAAACCTGGCCCGCTACGACTCGGTTCGCTACGGCATCCGCGTCGGCGACGACGGCACCCGCTCCATGGAAGAGGTCATGAACCTCACCCGCGGGGCCGGGTTCGGCGAAGAGGTGAAGCGCCGCATCATCTTGGGCACCTACGCGCTCTCCGCCGGATACTACGACGCCTACTACGGCTCGGCCCAGAAGGTGCGCACGCTCATCCAACAGGACTTCGATGCCGCCTTCGAGAAGGTCGACGTGCTGGTCTCGCCCACCTCGCCGACCGTCGCGTGGAAGCTAGGCGAGCGCATGGACGACCCGCTGGCCATGTACAAGGCCGACCTGTGCACGATCCCTTCCAACATGGCGGGCAACTCGGCCGCCTCCTTCCCGATCGGCCTATCCGACGGTCTGCCGGTCGGATTCCAGGTGATGGCCCCGGCCCTCGCCGACGACCGTTTGTACCGCGTCGGGGCGGTTTTGGAAGAACCCCTGCTGGATTCCCTGGTTGGGACGAGCGCATGGGATGCGCTGTACGAGGAGGCTAAGTGATGAGCGAGCTGGTTTCATACGATGAGGCGGTGGCCGCTTTCGAGCCGGTGCTGGGCCTGGAGGTTCACACCGAGCTCAACACCAAGACGAAGATGTTCTGCGGCTGCCAGAACTCCTTCGGCGGCGAGCCCAACACCCACACCTGCCCGGTGTGCCTGGGGCTGCCCGGCTCGCTGCCGTCGGTCAACGCTAAGGCCATCGAATCGGCGATCCGCATCGGCCTGGCCCTCAACTGTTCTATCGCCTCTTGGTGCCGGTTCGCGCGCAAGAACTACTTCTACCCGGACATGGCCAAGGACTACCAGATTTCCCAGTACGACGAGCCGCTTTGTTTTGACGGCTACCTAGACGTCGAGGTGGACGGCGAGACCTACCGGGTACCGATTGAGCGCGCCCACATGGAAGAGGACGCCGGGAAGCTGACCCACGTGGGCGGCTCGGGCCGCATTCAGGGGGCCGACTACTCGCTGGTGGACTACAACCGTGCTGGGACGCCCCTGATCGAGATCGTCACCAAACCGGTGCGCGGCGTCGGGGCCAAGGCTCCGCAGGTCGCCAAGGCCTACGTGGCCGCGCTGCGCGACATCCTGCGCTCGCTCGGAGTTTCCGACGTGCGCATGGAGCAGGCGTCCTTGCGCTGCGATGCCAACGTATCGCTAATGCCGTGGGGAAGCGATGAGCTGGGCACCAGAACCGAAACCAAGAACGTGAACTCGCTGCGCACCGTCGAGGCGGCGCTCACTTACGAGATTCGGCGTCAAGGTGCGGTGCTGCTCTCCGGCGGCAAGGTCAAGCAAGAGACGCGGCACTGGAACGAAAACGGCTACACCCTGCCGGGGCGCTCGAAAGAAGAGGCCGAGGACTACCGCTACTTCCCCGAGCCCGACCTCGTGCCCGTTGCCCCCTCGCGCGAGTGGGTTGATCAGCTGCGCGCCTCGCTGCCCGAACCTCCGGCCCAGCGCCGGGCGCGGCTGCAGGGCGAATGGGGTTTGACCGACCTGGAGATGCGCGACATCCTGGGGGCCGACGCCCTAGAGCTCATCGCCGCGACGGTAGAGGCCGGGGCCGCACCCCAGGCCGCCCGCAAGTGGTGGCTGGGAGAGCTCAACCGCCTGGCCAAAGAGGCAGACGTGGAGCTCGACGCCGTGGGCATGAGCCCTGTTCAGGTGGCCGAACTCCAAGCCCTGGTCGATGCCGGAACCCTGACGGACAAGCTCGCCCGCCAGGTCATCGAGGGCGTTGTTGCAGGGGAAGGAACACCCGCCGAGGTTGTGGAAAAGCGCGGCCTGAAGGTGGTGGGCGGCTCTGCTTTGGACGATGCCGTTGCCGCCGCTTTGGAGGCTAACCCCTCGGCCGTCGAATCCATCAAGGCCGGACGCCAGCAGGCAATCGGTGCCCTCATCGGTGCCGTCATGAAATCCATGAAAGGCCAGGCCGACGCCGGCCAGGTGCGGCAGCTGATTATGGAGAAGCTGGGTTAAAGCCAACCGTCCCCGGGCTTGAATTGACCGTCCCCGGGCTTGACCCGGGGACGGGCCCACCCATTAACCAGCACCCACTGCGTCATCCTGCGCGTGACGAAGTGAAGTCGCAGGATGACGCAGGATGGATATGACTCAACTTCTAGATCACGCGGGCGTTGAGCACGCCGTCGATCTTCTTGATCTGGTCGAGTAGGCCGTTCATGTCCCCCTCGACGTCGACGATCGTGTAGGCCAGCTCGCCGCGGCTCTTGTTGAGCAAGTCAGCGATGTTCAGACCCTGCCCGGCGACCAGACCGGTGATCTGGCCTACCATGTTGGGCTTGTTCAGGTTCGCGATGCAGATGCGGCGGGTGTTTGCCGAACGCGGCAGGTTTGCCGTCGGGAAGTTCACCGAGTTTGAGATGTTCCCGTTCTCCAAGAAATCACGGATTTCTTCTGCGGCCATGCGCGCCGAGTTCTCCTCAGCCTCGTTCGTCGAAGCGCCCAGGTGGGGGAGCGTTACGACCCCGGCATGCTTGTTGAGCTGGGGCGTCGGGAAATCGCACACGTATCCGCGCAGCTTCCCGGCCTCCAGGGCCTCGACCACGGCCGTCTCGTCGACGATGGGCCCGCGGGCAAAGTTAATGATGACAGAGGACTTGGGCAGCAGCGCGATCTGCTCGCGGCCCACAAGGCCTTTCGTACCCTCAACCAGCGGCACGTGCACGGTGACGATATCCGAGCGCTTGAGCAGGACGTCGAGCTGGGTCACGTGCTCCACGAAGGAAGAGAGCTTCCACGCGTGATCGACGGTGATGCCCGGGTCGTAGCCGAGCACCCGCATCCCGAGGGCGGTGGCGGCGTTGGCCACCTCCACGCCGATGGCACCGAGCCCGATAACACCCAGGGTGCGCCCGGGCAGCTCGAAGCCGACGAAGTTCTTCTTCCCCACCTCGACGGCCTTGGCCATGGATTCGGCATCGCCGTCCAAGCGGTGGGCGAACGCCGCCGCCGGGACGATGTTGCGCGCGGCCAAGAACAGGCCCGCGATCGTGAGCTCCTTGACGGCGTTCGCGTTCGAGCCCGGGGTGTTGAACACCGGGATGCCCTTGGCCGAGTATTCGGGAATCGGAATATTATTCGTGCCCGCCCCTGCCCTGGCCACGGCCTTCAGCGAGGCCGGGATGGGAGCGTTGTGCAAGGAGGCCGAACGCACCAAGACGGCGTCCGGATCGTCGATATTGGATCCAACCTCGTAGTCTCCCTGCGGAAGGACGGCCAGGCCGACGGGGGAGATGGCGTTGAGGGTCTTAATCCTGTACATCAGGCGTGCTCCTTCTCGAAGTCGTTCATAAAGTCGATGAGGCATTCCACCCCGGCGATCGGCATCGCGTTGTAGATGGATGCGCGCATCCCGCCGACCGAGCGGTGACCCTTGAGGTTAACCAGCCCGGCCTCCTTGGCCTCGGACAGGAACAGCTGATCCAGGGAAGAATCGGCCAGGATAAACGGGATGTTCATCCACGAGCGTGCATCGGCGGCCACCGGGTTGGAATAGAAATCGGAAGAGTCAATGGCCTTGTAAAGGGCGTTGGCCTTGGCCAGGTTGCGGTCGGCCATGGCGGTGAGCCCGCCGGTCTCCTCGATCCACCTCAGGATCAGGCCGAGCAGGTAGATACCGAAAGTGGGCGGGGTGTTGAGCATGGAATCGGCCTCGGCCTGGGTCTTCCAGTTGAACACCGCTGGGGTTTCGGGCCGGGCGGTGCCGAGCAGGTCGTCGCGCACGACCACGACCGTCAGTCCGGCGGGGCCAAGGTTCTTCTGCGCACCCGCATAGATGACGCCGAACTTGGAAACGTCGATGGGACGAGATGCGATCGTCGAGGAGAAGTCGGCGACCAGCGGAACCGAAGTCTGAGGGACATAGCCGAACTCGACGCCCCCGATGGTTTCGTTGGGCGTGTAGTGCAGGTATTTGGCGTCGGCGGGAACCTCGAAGGAACCCGCGGCGGGAACGGTGGTGTAGCTGGAGGCTGCCTCGTCGGCGACGATGATTGACTCCAGCCCCTGGCGCTTAGCGGCGGCAATCGCCTTCTTCGACCACTGGCCGGTGTTGATATAGGCGGCCGTATCGCAAGGAGCGGCCAGGTTCATCGGAATGAACTCGAATTGGGCGGAGGCACCGCCTTGAAGGAATAGCACCTTGTAGTTGTCGGGAACGCCCAGTACCCGGCGGAAGGCCGCCTCGGCCTCGGCGGCACACTCGACAAAGTCCTTGCCCCGGTGGGAGACCTCAAGCACGGACATGCCGGAGGAACGCCAATCGGTGAGCTCTTTGCGAGCCGTTTCAAGTACTTCGAGTGGAATCATCGCAGGGCCTGCGGAGAAGTTGTAAACACGCACGTCCCGGATTCTTTCATGTTTGGGCGCTCGCAGATTTTCGGCGCCCGTATTTGGTCACCATCTGAGAAGAGCGTTTTCAGTGCTCTTCGACGCCGTTGCTTGCGTTTCGGCTGATCTTTGGGTGCTTTGGTTGGGTTTGGATTCCGCCCCGGGTCAAGCCCGGGGACGGGGCGGGTCAGGCTCGGGGACGGGAGCGGATCTCGCCCGAGGACGGGGCGGGTCGTGCCGAGGGACGTCCCCGGGCTGGACCCGGGGCGGGAGGCGGTTGGACGCGATCGATCAGGCCAGCGTGTGCGTATCGAAACAGGAAACCGCGCCGGTGTGGCAGGCCGGGCCGTGGGGGATGACTTCGAGCAGCAGGGTATCTCCGTCGCAGTCGAGTTTGACCGATTGCACGTCCTGGAGGTTCCCGGAGGTCTCGCCCTTGACCCAGTACTCCTGACGCGAGCGCGACCAGAAAGTGGCCTTCTTGGTCTCAAGCGTGCGCTTAAGCGCCTCGTCGTCCATCCAGGCCATCATCAGCACCTGCTTGGTGTTGGCGTCCTGAACAATGGCGGGCACCAGCCCGTCGGGGCTGTGCTTGAGCAATGCCTTGATCTGATCGAAATCCACGTGGGGATACTACCGGGAAAACAAAAGGTGCCCGGCACGTGGCCGGGCACCTGACGTCAATTACTTGGCGTATTCGACGATCTCGAGGAGGATTCCGCCGGTCGACTTCGGGTGGGCGAAGTTGATCTTAGAACCAGCGGTGCCCGTCTTGGGCTCATCGTAGAGCAGGCGGACGCCGCGATCGCGCAGCACCTGGCAGACGTGGTCGATGTCGGCCACGCGGTAGCAGACCTGCTGCACGCCGCCGCGACCGCCGTTCTTGGCGATCCACTTGCCGATGGTGGTATCAGGGCCGAGGGCGCCGAGAAGCTGAACCTGCGCGTTCTCAGGAAGAGCGTCGCCGGTGGAAAGCATGGCCTCGGCCACGCCCTGCTCCTCGTTGACCTCTTTGTGGGTCAGACGCCAGCCGAGCACTTCGGTGTGGAACTTGATGGCCTCATCGAGGTCGGGGACGGCGTACCCGACGTGGTCGATGCAGATGAAGAGATTTTCGTTATCCATGCTTCCTAGCCTAGTACCGAATCGACCAACGACTTAGCCTCGGCCTGGACTGCCGCCAGGTGCTCGGGGCCTTTCAACGATTCGGCGTAAATCTTGTAGACGTTCTCGGTTCCGGAGGGCCGGGCGGCGAACCAGGCGTCGGCGGTGGTGACCTTCAGCCCGCCGATCGGCGCGTTATTACCTGGGGCGTTGGTCAAGATGCTGGTGATGGGCTCCCCGGCGAGATCCTTGGCCTGGACGTCGGTCGGAGCTAGCGCGGCCAGCTTGGCCTTTTGCTCGCGGCTGGCCGGGGCGTCGACCCGCGCATAGGAAGACGCGCCGAACTTGGCCTCCAGCTCCTTGTAGTGCTCGGAAGGGGTCTTGCCGGTGACCGCCAGGATTTCTGAGGCCAGTAGGGCCAGCAGCAGGCCGTCCTTGTCCGTCGTCCAGGTGGAGCCGTCGAGGGCCAAGAACGAGGCCCCGGCGCTCTCCTCGCCTCCAAAGCCGAGCTCACCGCTGGTCAGCCCCGGGACGAACCACTTAAAGCCGACCGGAACCTCGACGAGCTTGCGCCCGAGCGAGGCCGCCACCTTGTCGATGATCGAGGAGGAAACCAAGGTCTTGCCGACCCCGGCGTTCGGGTTCCAGCCGGGGCGGTGGGCGAACAGGTAGTTGATGGCGACGGCCAGGTAGGCGTTCGGATTCATCAAACCGGCGTCCGGGGTGACGATCCCGTGCCGATCGGAATCCGCATCGTTGCCGGTAGAGATCTGGTACTTGTCGCGGTTTTCGATAAGCGAGGCCATGGCGTACGGGGAAGAGCAGTCCATGCGGATCTTGCCGTCCCAGTCCAACGTCATGAAATACCACGTCGGGTCGATCACCGGATTGACGACCGTGAGATCGATGCCCAAACGCTCGGAGATGTAGGCCCAGTAGGGTGCCGAGGCCCCGCCCATCGGGTCGGCACCGATCTTGATGCCAGCCGAGCGGATCGGGTCGAGGTTGATGGCGTTCGCCAGATCCTCGCAATAGGCGGACAGGTAGTCCTCCGTCGTCACCTGCTCGGACGCCTGCGCGTACGGGATGCGTTTGATGCCGCGCGGATCACGCAGTAGCTCGTTCGCCCTTGCGGCGATGGCCTTGGTGGCGTCGGTGTCCGCCGGGCCGCCGTGGGGTGGGTTGTACTTGAAGCCGCCGTCGGCGGGCGGGTTGTGCGAGGGCGTGACGACGATGCCGTCGGCGCGCGGCCCGGTGTGCGTCTTGTTGTAGACGATGATCGCGCGCGAGATCGAAGGCGTGGGCGTGTAGTCAAGCTCGGGTTCGGCGTGGAGTTCGACGCCGTTGGCCACCAATACCTCGGTGGCCGTCTTCCAGGCGGGGAGGGACAGGCAATGGGTGTCCTTGCCCATGAACAGCGGGCCGGTGACCCCTTGGGCCTTGCGGTATTCGGCGATCGCCTGGGAGATGGCGGCGATGTGCATCTCGTTGAAGGCGGTGTTCAGCGACGATCCGCGGTGGCCGGAGGTGCCGAAGACGACCTGCTGGTCGGGGTTGTCCGGATCGGGGACGAGATCGTAGTAGGCGGCCAGGACTTTTTCGACGTCGATGAGGTCAGAGGGCAATGCGCGCTGCCCTGCACGAGGATTTACCATAAGCGCCAGCATAGTCACACCTTCGGCTTAGCTCCCAAGCCGGACGCGCGCACGGCCTTGGTGGTGGCCGCCTTCAACAAAGATTCGCGCTCCCCGTACATCACGACCGAGCTTTCTGCCCTGGTGAGCGCCGTGTAGAGCAGCTCGTGCGTGAGCAGCGGCGAACCCGCGGGGGGGAGGATGAGCGTCACGCCGGAGAACTGCGAGCCCTGCGCCTTGTGAACCGTCATCGCGAAGGCGTTCACCACCTCGCTCAAAAGGTGCACCGACAGCGGCTCGCGGCCCGGGAAGCAGGCCATCAGCTCGCCGCCCATGTCGACCACGACGCCGGTATCGCCATTGAACAGCCCGAGATCGGGCGAGTTCACGGTGTAGAGCAGCGGCTCGCCGGGGTAGAAACCGGAAGGGTTGAAGCGGTGGACGGAGGCGATCCAGGTGTGAACCTGCCGCACCCACCAGGCGACCCCGGCGGGCCCCTCGCGGTGAGCACACAAGAGCTGGTGACGCTTGAGGGCCGCCAGCGCGGCGTCGACATCCCCGGCTTCGCCCGCCTGGAGCATGGGCAGCGCCGATTCCAAAACCCGCGCCTGGAGCTCGGCCAGCGCATCCGCGCCGGGTTCCAGCAATATCACGTCGTCGCCCAGCGCAGCCTCTAGCCCGGCGGCGTCGAAGAGCTGGACAGCCCGGGCCGCCTCATCGATTCGGGTTCCGCCCGAGCGGTGGTTGCCCGGCAGGTGAACCAGCGCACCGCTGGGCTCCAAGCTGAGCTTTTCCAGGGCCGGTTCGAGCCCCGGGATTTCGAGCGGAAGCTCGACGATGTCGGCCAGCACAGCACCGGCCTCTACCGGGGTGAGCTGGTCGGGATCGCCTACCAGCACCAGCGAGCCGTTCGGCGGCAGCGCTTCGAGCAAGGCGGCCATGAGCGGCAGCGCCACCATGGATGCCTCGTCGATCACCACCATGTCATAAGGCAGCGGATGGGAGGCGTTGTTGTCGAAGCGGCCAAATTTGCTTCCCAGCAGCCGGTGGATCGTCTTGGCCTCCAATGATTCGATACGCTCGAAGTGCCTGGCTGGCAGCGAGCTGGCCGCCGCTACCAGCGATTCCTTGACCCTCGCGGCCGCCTTCCCGGTGGGCGCGGCGAGCGCCACGCGCAGCTCAGGTTCGGCGGCCAGGAGTGTGGCCAACACCCGGGCGATCGTGTACGTCTTTCCCGAGCCCGGACCTCCTGTGACCACGGTGAGGCGGCTCAGGGCCGCAAGCGCGGCAGCCTGGCGCTGCTGCGGCTCGTAGTCGGTACCGAAGATCTCAGCCAGGGCTGCCGCGATGGAATCAAGATTCGCTCCGCCCGGCTCACAGCCTCGCGGTTGCAGCAGCGCCTTCAACCGGTCGTGTACCTCGCGCTCAACCAGCCAGTAGCGCTCGAAGTAGAGCAATCGGCCTTCCAGATGCAGCGGATGAGGCTGAGATACAACCAGCGGGGAGTCTTCGACGGCAGCCAAAGCCTCCTCAGCGGTGGGCCAGGCCTCATCGGCTAGCGGCACGGCGTCCTCGCTCACCGCCTCGATCTGCTCCCGTAGGATTCCCAAGTCCAGACATGCCGAGCCCGATTGCAGCGCCTTGGAGGTGAAGGCCGCAAGCAGGATGGGCAGCTCGCGCTTCTCGCCAGCCAGCCAGGCCAGCTTCGTGGCCAGGTGGATATCTGATGCGTCCAGGTAGCGGTGCTCCTGGAACAGGGCCAGCGCTCCGGTAGCCAACTGCGCGATCATCTCTCGCCTCCAATCAATCTCGACAGCTCGATGGTGAAAGCAGCCGGTGGCCGCCATTCGAAGACGCCGGTAGTGCAGCCGTCGATCTGCGTGCCGTCCATCCCGCGCACGAACAGGTAGCCGATACCGCCGAGGTTTGCCTCCGGCGTATACCCAGGCAGGCGTCTGGATAAGAAGCGATGCAAGGCCACCGAGTACAGCGAGGCTTGGAGCGGGTAGTGGGAGTCGATCATCGCCTTTGCCATCGCCTCGCGCGTGTACATGGCCGGGCGCAGCTCATCTACCGGCGCGAACGAGTTCGTCTTGTAGTCGATCACCAGGTAGCGCCCGCCAAGGCGCAGCACCACGTCGATCGAACCGTTGAGGTAGCCCCACAGCTGCTCCTTGCCCAGTTCACTCAAGGCCTCCGAGTAGTTTCTCAGCGGATCCTCGCTGGGCAAGCTCTCGAACAGCCTTGCCACCTGGGCGAGCGTCGCCTTGCCGGGCATCGGGTACTCGAAATCAAGCTCGGCCAACCGATCCGAGATCGGGAAATCGCAAAGCGCCCTGCCGTCAGCCAATCCCCCCAGCGGTGTGCGCAGCGCCGGGGCCAGGGATCGGGCCAGATCCCCAGCGTCGACCGGCATTGGGAAGCGCACAAGCGCGTCTTCGACGTCGGCGAGCAGGTTTTGCTCCAAGCTCTCCGGGGCCCAATCCAAGGTCTCGTAGATCAGGTGGACGAGCGAGCCGAAGGAGGTACCGCCTGGGAAACCGGCCAGTGGGGAGAGGCGGCCTTCAGCGGCTTGCCCGGCCTCTTGCGGTTCGGCGGGCTCGTCGCTAAGCAGCGCAGCCGAATAGTGCAGCTCGTGGGCCGATGCCGTGAGGCCCGAATACGACGTCCTGCGCCAGGCTTGATCTACCTCGCGGGCGAAGACCCGTGGTTCGGTTATGTTTGCCTGATCCGTGCGCTTGCGGTGCTTCTTGATTGGGCGGGGTTTCAGAATGCTGACTTCTACCTGGCTCTTCGCCAGCCACGGAAGATCTTGCAGGGTGTTGAACCTGCTGAGCGGATAGCTGCGCAGCGGGACGCCCGGGCGGGAGCGATCAGCAAAGAGCAGCCTTTGCAGCGGGGAGGCGCTGGTGTTCGCCACCCCGCTCATATTGATGATCGAGCGCGACCACCACAAGGTCAGGTGCGATTGGGCGCGGGTACAGGCGACGTAGAGCTGCCGAAGCAGGTCGTCGGCCTCTTCGAGCTGCGATTGCGAGAAGCGTTCATTGCGGCCAATGCTGGACGCCGAGACGTCGAGCCTAAGCTCCCCGCGATCGTGGAATACCAAGGGTTCGCCTTTGTCCGGGAAGGGGCGCTGCGACCACAGGTCGGGCAGCATCACGACCGGCCATTGCAGGCCCTTCGAGCGGTGGATGGTGAGGATCTGCACCGCGTCGAGATCGGTTTCCAGCTTGCGCGTTTTTGCATCCAGCGAGGCCGAATGGTTGATCTGGGTGTCGAGCCAAATGGCGTAGTCGCTGGCGGTTGGGCCGTGGCCGAGCAGCTCTTCGGCCACCTGGCGCAGGTCGGTGAGCTCTCGCTCGCCGAGTGGCTGGGAAAGCACCTTGGCGGTGAACTCGTCGTCCAGCGCCGCTTCGAGCGCGGCCAGCGGGCCCTTGTCTTCGAGCGCCTCACCGATCCGAGCCAGCTTCGCGGTTCGGTAAGAGACCACCTCATCGTTTCCGCTGAGCAGCTCTTCGACGCTCGCTCCCACCAGATCCGTAATGAGGGCCCGGCGCCGGGAGGCCCGGGTGGGTTCGCTCAGACCCAGCAACACGGTCAGCCAATCTGCGGCGGCCTCGGAATCGAAGATGGAATCCGCCCCGGAGAAAGCCGCCGGTATGCCCGCAGCCGACAAGGCCGCCGCATATTCGCGGCCGCGGTCGTTGGTGCGCACCAACACGGCGATGTCGCTGGGCAGCAGCTCCCTGGTCTTGCCTTCTGTGTTGATACGGGTTTCGGCGAGCAGTTCGGAGATTTCGGCGACCACGTCGTTTTGGATTTGGTTCCAGATTGTGCCGATCGTCCCGGGTTTGTCCGGCTCATTGCATCTAAGCCTCACCCGGGGTGCGGCTGGCGTCAGCCGAGAGCCCTTATGTGCGACGTCCAGCGCCGGCACTTCCACGCCCTCGCCCAGCTGCACACCGGCGAACATTTCCAGCAGCGGCGTGACCACCGCCTCGTCGGAGCGATAGTTCGTGCCCAGCGTCAGCCTGGTGTCGGCTGCCGATACGGCTAGCTGGTAGGCGATCGGATCGGCGCCGCGGAAGCGGTAGATCGACTGCTTGGGATCGCCGACCAACAGCAGACGCGGCTTGCGGTTGTTAGAACCGGATGGGTTTGAGGCAATGAGGTGTTCCAGGATTTCCCACTGCACCAGGTCGGTGTCTTGGAACTCGTCTACCAGTACCGCGTCGTAGCGGCTGGCGAACGCGGCCGCCGCCTTGGGTTCTCGCAGCACATCGCGCAGCCGAGTCAAAATGTCGTCGTAGGAGCCGGTGCGTTCGCGGCGCTTGCTTTGCTCGAAGCGCTCGCGGAAGGCTGTCGCAAACTCGGCCTCGGGAGATCCGGACATGACCTTGGCTTCTGGGTGGTCTGCTACGGACTTCGCGATCTGAAGGGCCGACTCCAAGGAGAACGCGGGAACCTCCTTGCGGAAGGTCTCCAGGTACAGGTCGGTTGCCGTTTCTTCGATGAGCCCGGTCAGGTCCTCCAAGGTTGCGGGCAGGTCTTGATCGGCCAGCGTGCCGAGCTCACGCAAGGTGGCCGCGCAAAACTCGTGGATCGTCGCCACCTGGGCCCGTTCCAGGTCGTCGGTGCGCTCGCGCAGCCGATCCTTGAGCTCCGAGGTGGCTGCCCTGCCAAAGGTGATGACGGCGAGCCTGTGAGGATCAATGCTTTCTTCCAGATGCAAGCGCACGGCCAGCTCTACGATGGCGAAGGTCTTCCCGGTGCCCGCCGAGGCCTCGATGAGGGCAGTTCCGGCCGGGATTGGGCTGGTTTTGGGATCGAAAATGTTCACAGCACCTCCGCGGCGGCAACGGCTTGATTGATGGGGGCCCAGAGGGCTTCGGCGGCCTGGACGAATCCGAACCTTCCCGGAGAACGCACGATTTCATCAAGGGAGGTAAAGAGCACGTCCCAGTCCTTTTCTATGCGGCCCCTCCACGACTTGACGAAACCCCCGGTATCGCGCAGCAGCTGGTCGGCCCGGGCACTGGGCGGCAGGGAGAGGATTTCGGGTTCGGCGGCCAACTTGGCCTGTTCCGCGGGCAACGGGAGCGGGTTTTCCAGCCCGTAGCGGTAGAGCGCAATCAGCGCCTCCAGGCACTTGGCCGCGTCGGCGGAGGTAGGGGCCGCCAGGCGGACGAACCTTGGGCGCTCTGACTTCGCGAAGTACCACGCCTCGTGGACTCTGGCCCCCGAGGCGCGCAGTGCGAGCAGGGGAATCCAGGATTCGAGATAGGACTTGGCCTTCAGCTTCGAGTAGCTGACAACCACGTGGCGCTCGGATATGGAGGGCACCTCGTCGAGAAGCTGCACGCCGTCGAAGCTGAGGTTGACCGAATGGAACCGGGTTTGGCCCTTCAGGTCAGGAAGCGACAGCCCCAAGGCGCTCTCAACTCGTTCTTCAAGGCGGTTTACCCATTGGTCGACCGTCAACAGGATGGTTTCGTTGAGTTCCCCCGGCGGCAGCGAGCCGCTTAGGCGCAGGTAGGAGATAATCTCTGATCCCGCAACGCCCTCCTTGCGCATTCGCAGCGCCTTGTCGCCAAGCTTCCATGTCTCCAGGCCATTGAGATCTAGGGGGATCTGCGGGGCGAGCGAGTCGTGGAGCCTGTCCTGGCGCGCCTTCTTCTTCGCATCCGTTAACTCTTGGCTGCTGGGTTTGTGGGCCCAGGCGGACATGTCGAGCCGCTCGCTGAGCCCCGCCCTTCTGTTAAGCAGATGGTGGGCGGGGCTGGCGAAGAAGGAGACCAATTCGGCTGTGTCAATGGTCAAGGGGTGGGGGCTGGATGTGTTTGCGGCTTCGGTGTGAGCTTGCACCCGTGTTCTGGTCGGTTGGTGAGTTACTCCCGTACCAACCGAAGCGCGCAATGCGAGCGCTCCGCGGTAGCCGCGCTGGTCGTAGCTGACCTGGCCCGGGGCGAAGTTGGCCGGCGACGTGGCATGGAGAGCGTGCTGGACGACCAGCTGCGGATCCGGGCAAATCTCCTTCGCGCGCTGCAAGAGCTGGGCGATGGGAACCGACAGCGGCACCTCCAAATTGGTGTTGTCCGAACGCCCCTGGGTGATTACGGCCAGCTTCTGGGCCGAAAGCACCGCGTCAAAGAGTGCCTGTCGATCCGAATCTGCGCGCGAAGGATCGCCCGGCTCGGGTGCCGCAGCCAGCAAATCCTCGACGCCGTATTCATCTTTACCGGGGAAGTTCACCGAATCGAATCCGAGCAGCACCACCAGCTTGTGCGGTACCCCGGCCAGATCGCGCGGGGAAGCGACGAGCAGATCTCCGGAACAAAAGTTGGGCCGCCTGCGAACCGCCCGCAGCTTTGACTCCAGTACCTCCAAGAAACCAGTGCGTGAGAGCAGCACCTGCTCGCTGCCACCGATGGCCTGCAAGATAGCGGAGACTTGGGCGCGGCCGTCGGCATCGGGGGTGAGCAGTTGCTCGAAAACCTCCTCGGCGAAGGCCACCCATTCGGCGTAGCTGCGATCTCGTTCGACATCGGTAAGCAGCCTTGAGAGCCGCCCGACCAGCTCGCTCAGGCCGCCGAGCGCGGCCAAGTCCGAAGACTCGACGCCCTGGGCCGCCGCCGTCGTCTTGAGATGGGCCGGGGCGGGCAGAGCGGCACCGAGTAAGAGCCGCTGCAGCCCCGCCATCCAGGTGTTTTGGGTGACGCCCACGCCGAATCTGGCCACGTGGGCTGGGGTCAACCCCCACCTGATCTCGGCTTTTTCGACCAGCTCGCGTAAGCCGTCCAGGTCGTCGATCCCGAAGGCGTTGGCAAGGGCCTCGTGGCGCAGCAGCGCGAACATCTCGGAAACCGTCAACCGGGTTTCGGGCAGGCGCAGCACCGCGAGCAGGATCTCGGCGAGTTCGAAGCTCTCGGGCAGGGAGGCCCGCGAGGCCCGAACGCGTAGGCGGCTGGCCGGATGCTCCGAGGAAAAAGACGCCTCGATATAGGCCGCGTAGCTCGCCGGATCGGGAGTGAGAACCACCGCATCGCGCGGCTCCAGGCCCGGATCTTCGTCGAAGGCCTGAACCAGAACGTCGCGCAGCACCTCCACTTGCCTCGCCTGGCCGTGGCTGAGATGGAACGACAGCGAGGAATCCCACTTGGTCTTGGGCTTTTCCCCGTTCAGCAGCGACGCCTGGAAGGCCGCGAGAAGTGAGCCGCTGGTGGGGTCTTCCAGGCCCTTGCGGTTTTTTCCCGCCCGCCCGCTACCCGAATGGGCCGCGTCAACATCGCTCTTCGCCCCCGCCAGCTGTTCTACCGATTGGGAGACCGCCGCTCGGCACCGGTTGAAGCGGACACCCAACGGATCTGCAGGTTCGGCATCGAGCAAATAGAACGATGCCTGCCCAATGCCCTCCAGCAAGGCCAGCTGCCTGGGGCTGAGCGAGGAGGGAGTGAATACTGCGATGCGGCCCTGCGGCTTCACTTCCGGATAACCGGGCTCTCCCAAACGCGCTACTAGCGCGCTCATCAAGGCCTTTTGCCACCCGTTTCCGGGGAAATCCGCCGCCCATCCGGGCCGGTAGGAGATGTACTTGCGAAACAGGGAGGCAACCTTCGCCGCCGCTGCCTGTGGCCGATCGACCGCCTCCAAGTGAGACTTGAGCTGCTCGCACCCCGGCTCGCTGGCGCATTCGCGCACTGCCCACGCAAGGTCTTGGCCCTGCCAGGGGTCGGGGCCGAACAGCTCGCGCGCATACGCGGGAATGGTGAGGAAGCGGATGCCAGCGCACACGCCCCAGGCCTGGGCGAAGCGCAGCGAGAGCCACCGGCCCACGCCCGTGCCGGGTACCAGCACCCAGTCGAACGCCATAGGGTCGGCTTCAGGCGCGGCCCAATCGCTGATGAGCTGCTGGGCCAGCCTTTCCATGCTCGCTGATCGATAGACATCCATGCCCGTAAGCCTAGAACCAGGTTCTAACAAAAAATTTCCGACGAGGTAGGGACAGACCGAGTCGTAGGCTCGAAAACCCAAAACCTCTACATATTGGCCACGGTAATCCCCGGGGCGCTAACACCGTCCATCTCCTGCAGCGCCCGGCCCAGCCCGCCAAAGGAAATGCGCTTGCCGATCAGCTTTTGAGGATGCATTTTCCCCGAGGCCACGGCCTCCAGCATCGCCGGGTAGTCGGCCGCCGCCATGCCGTGCGAGCCGATCACCCTCAGCTCCTTGGCGATGACGTCGGCCCACGGCAGCGGCGCCTCGGCGTTCGGCCCCAACATCAGCCCGACCTGCACGTGGCGCCCGCGGCGGCGAAGCGAACGCACCGCAGCAGCCGCCGTCTCCGGGCGCCCCACAGCATCTAGCGAGACATCCGGGCCCCCGTCCGTAAGATCAAGAACAGAGCCCAGCTCGTCAAAGCCGAGCACGACGTCCGCCCCCATTTCGCGAGCTAGTTCCAGCGCCGCCGGGTTGGTATCCACCGCTGCGACGCGCGCGCCCAAGCCCTTCCCGACGTCGATCGCGCTCAGGCCCACACCCCCGGCCCCGACGACCAACAACCATTCCCCAGTGCGAAGCCCGGCCTGTGCGGTGAGCGCGTGATAGGCGGTGGCGAAGCGGCAGCCCAGCGAGGCGGCGCTCTCATAGGCCAAAGCATCCGGAAGCTGAACCAAGTTCATGTCCGCATGCTGAACCACCACGTACTCGGCGAACGAACCCGGGTGCGTGAACCCGGGCTGGGTTTGCTCGGGGCACACCTGCGCCTGGCCCGAAAGGCAATAGGAGCAGGAGCCGCACCCGTTCACGAACGGCGACGTCACGCGTTCGCCAACCACAAACGAACGAACCCCAGGCCCAACCGCAACAATCTCCCCGGCGAACTCGTGCCCCGGAACCATCGGCAACGGCACTGGATCGTGGCCGCGCCAAGCGTGCCAATCAGAGCGGCACACGCCCGTCGCCTCCACCTTCAGTACCGCACCATCTGCGGGGCAAGCGGGATCGGGCATCTCGACGACATCTATCGGGCCGCCGTAAGTGTTGTAACGCCATGCGAACATGTGCCGATTTATAGCACGGCCTTGTTACGCCATTGCCGATGCCCGAACTCCGGGCTAGGTTGGACACATGAGAAATCGAGATGAGCTGCTTGTCACCCCCACTGAACTTCGCCGTCTGCTTCATAAGGACGATGTGCTGATCCTCGACGTGCGCTGGGCCCTCGGAGCGACCGGCAAACATGAGGAATACCTTGCCGGGCACGTACCCGGCGCCGTCTGGGTCGACCTCGATGCTGACCTCGCCTCCGCCCCCAGCCGTGCCGACGGACGTCACCCGCTTCCTTCCCCAGGTGCATTCCAAACCACCGCCAGGCGCTGGGGCCTGAACCGGGGAGACTCGGTAGTGGTCTACGACGAGAGGGACGGCGTCGCAGCCTCGCGCGTGTGGTGGCTGCTAAACGCCGCCGGTTTCCCTGACGTGCGCATCCTCGACGGCGGACTATCCGCCTGGGTAGCTGAAGCCGGGGAGCTGGAACCCGGAGAGGCAGGGAGACCGGCTGGGGACGTCGTCTTGGGAGATTTCATCTACATGCCGCACCTGGATATGAAGCAGGTCGCCGACTACGCCGGAGTGCTGCTCGACGGCCGCTCCCGAGAGCGCTTCCGCGGCGAAGAAGAGCCAGTAGATTCCCAGCCCGGCCACATCCCCGGAGCCAAGAACGCGCCGGTATCGGAGAATCTCAACCCGGACGGCACCTTCAAGGATGCTTCCAAGCTCGCCGTGCAGTACGCCGAGCTCGGGGCCAAGCCCGGGGTGGAGACGGTCGTCTACTGCGGCTCCGGCGTGAGCGCCTGTAACGACATCTTCGCCCTCGCCCTGGCAGGGGTTGACGCTGCCCTATACCCGGGCTCGTGGTCGCAGTGGTCGGCCAGCCACATGCCCGTGGCTGTGGGGGATTAGAGAACGTGTAGATGCTGCGACTGCGCGCAGCATGACGAGGTGTCTTATGACGACGAGTTCCTCAAATCGTCATGCTGCGCGAAGTCGCAGTATTTGTATTCGGCAGTATGGAAGTCCCAAGCACTCCACGCAGGACCGTGTGGGAGTAGCCTGGGCCGGTGAGCGAGTTCCTTGAGGTTTTTTGGCCCGGCCACCGGCATTGGCGCGAAGAGCGCAGCCGGCAGCACATGACCATCCACCAGGTCAAGCAAGGGGGCAAAGGGCCGCTGGACGTCGACCTGGATAAGGGTGTGACGATCAGGCGGCACCCCTCGGGAAGGGTGAGTACCCGCGCGCGGGTCGACGAATCACAAAACCAGCTCTCCGCGCTGCGCTCGCAGTACATCGAAGACGGCATTCCATTCGACGATCTGACCGATTCCAACCCCACCCGCCACGGCCTGATGAACCCCGAGATCGGCGAAATCCTGGCCAAGCAAGACGCCCTCAGCTACGACCCCGACCCCAAAGGCCCGCTCGTCGCGAGGGAAGCGCTGGCCGAACGCTTCGGCGGTGAACCGGACGACTACTGGCTGGCGTCGTCGACCTCCGAGGCCTACTCGTGGCTGTTTACCCTGCTCGCCGATCCGCGCGGACGCATCGCCATCCCGGCCCCCGGCTACCCGCTGCTGCAGCCGCTGGCCCAGCTCTCTTCCGTACGCACCGACAGCTATTCGTCGTTCTACGTGCCGCCGGGGGAGTGGATGCTGGACGCCGGGGCTCTCAAAGAGGACGCAGAAGAGCGCGGCTACAAGTCCATCGTCGCGGTAAACCCCGGCAATCCGACCGGCGCATATATCGGCTCGGCCCGCGATGAACTGCTCGAAACCTGCGCCCGAACCGGGGCGGCGCTGATCAGCGACGAGGTGTTCTTCCCCTTCGCTGTGGAGGGCGGCGGCGAGCGCCTGGCCAACTACGAAGTCCCCACGTTTTCGCTCGACGGCCTGTCCAAGCTGTTGTGCGCTCCCGGCCTGAAATGCGGGTGGATTCGCTATTCCGGGCCCGAGGAAGAAAAGGACGAGATAACTCCGGCGCTGGACAACATCGCCGATTCGTTCTTGCCGCTCAACGCCGTCGTCGCAGCAGCGCTGCCCGAGCTGCTGGAACTGGCCGATGCGTCCGTCGCAAATGTTGTTAGGCGTCTGCGCGCCAACCTAAAGACGCTGCGCGAAACTCTTCCCGAGGCCTTCCGCGTGCGCAAGGTCGAGGGCGGCTGGACGGCTCTGGTTGACATTCCTTGGGAGGGTGAGCAAGAGCTGTCCTTGGCCCTTCTCGAACAAGCGCACCTGTACGCCCATCCGGGCTGGTTCTACGATCTTTCGGGCAGCGTCCTGGCGATCTCGCTGCTGCCCGAGCCGGCGAGCTTTGCCCGGCTCATGGGGCAGCTGCGGGATTTCCTAAACCCAGGTGAGTGAGACGGCCAGGGCGATGGCCACGAAGTGCGCCGCCGCCGCCAGCACCGTGCACAGGTGGAAGACCTCGTGGTACCCGAACCACTCGGGGGAGGGATTCGGCCACTTCTTCGCATAGACGAACGCGCCGATCGAATAGACGATCCCGCCACCCAGCACCAGCCAGACGATGGCCGGGCCGCCGCTAGCCCAGAACTCGGGAAGCCACCAGATCGCCACCCAGCCCATCGCCACGTAAACGATCGCGATAAGCCAGCGCGGAGCCGTCACCCAGGCGACCTGGAAGATCACCCCGGCCGCGGCGATCACCCAAACCAGGGTGAGGATCACGATTCTGTCGGTACCGCGCAGCAGGATCGTCGACAGCGGGGTATAGGTGCCGGCGATGAACAAGAAGATGTTCGAGTGATCGATCTTGCGGAAGATCTCCTTGATCTTCGGCCTCCAGTTGAACAGGTGATAGGTGGCAGAGTTGGCGAACAGGAACAGCGATGTCGCCAGGTAGACGGCCATCGCCAGCTTCGCCTCCCAACCGTTAGCCAACACCAGGAAGACGATCGAGGCCGCGAGGATCAGCGGCACAGTCATGGCGTGGAGCCAGCCGCGCATACGCGGTTTGGGCTCGGTAGCGGGG
>JAISTE010000020.1 GCA_031272825.1 Propionibacteriaceae bacterium
GTGAGAGCCGTGGCCCGAGCCGTAGGTTCGAGGACATGGCCGAGCGACGACCGATTCCCGCAGGGAAGGAAATCGGGAGGAGTGAGAGCCGTGGCCCGAGCCGTAGGTTCGAGGACATGGCCTAGCGACGACCGATTCCCGCAGGGACGCAATCGGATCGGTTTTAGGTGGGAGCGAGCGCCAGTACACATGCACCACCACACTGGGCACTGCTCCCGCCAATCTCGCACATAAGAACACATAAAGTGCCAGTTTTATGTATTCTTATGTTTCGAAGATAGGAGCCCGATGGACAGCCCATACAGGCCAGGTTTCGGCACTCGGCCGCCGTTCCTCGCCGGTCGCGAAGACCTCTTGAACCGTCAGTTGGCGATACTATCCCAAGTAGCCAATTCTGGTTTGGCTGCGCCATTCGTGACGATCTATGTTGGGCCGCGCGGGGTTGGAAAGACAACCCTGTTGCGCGAGATCGCCCGTCGTGCTGCAGATCAAACAAAGCTGATCCCCGTGTGGATCGGATTCGATGGGCACAGCGACAACGTCAAAGGGCTCGCGGAAGCATTGGCCCAGACAATTACCCCATTGAAGAGCAAGGCTCGTTCGCTGGCGTACAACTTCAAGAAGCAGCTCGCACAGCTGTCCGTTGAGGTGTCGGTTCCTGGTCTGAAGGTCAACTCACAAGGTGCCGAGCAGCCGAAGGACACCCTCATCCCTCGACGAGCCTTGACCGAGATTCTCAGGAGCGCAGCCGCCCTCACCTCAAAACGCAAGGACAGCAATGGACTCTTGCTTGTCATCGACGAGCTCCAGGCAGCCCCGATGGCCGACCTAGACATCATTCTCAACGCTGTAGCCGACTTGTACCGAGACGATCCTGAGCCGCCGATTGCTGTGGTGGCCGCCGGGTTGGCAAACACCGCCGAAACCGTTGCGCAGGCCACCTCTTTTAGCGAGCGCTCGGATTTTCAAAGAGTGGGCCGCTTAGGAACCGACGACTCTATACAGGCGTTGCTAGAGCCCTCCCTCGCGCTGGGCGTCATGTGGGAGGAGCCCGGAGTTCAGAAGATCTTGGAGCGGGCCAACGGTTTCCCCTATCTGATTCAATCCCTCGCAAATGAAGCCTGGTTGCTGGCCAACCCCTCACCAGGCAGTGCTATTGCTGCCAAGACCGTAGATCTAGCTGTAGAGAAAGTAACGGCGACACTGGAAGACGGAATGTTCCGCTCCCGCTATCTCTCGATCTCTAACGGCGAAAAGGCACTCGTAGAGGCGATCGCGCAGGTATCGGACAGCTTAGGGGTGGCCACCACTCGCGAGATCACAGCGCTGCTGAAGACCACAACACCCGCGTTGAGCCGCACTCGGGAATCCTTGATCAGCAAGGGGTTGATTGAGGCAGTGGGTACAGGAAAGCTCCGCTTCACGATTCCCGGCTTCGGGGAATACGTGCTGGAGCGAACACAGTTCACAGACGCCGAGTAAGGCGACGACCGATTCCCGCAGGGACGCAATCGGGGGTCTGCGAGCACAAGCTCACAGACCCCCAAACCCATAAGGAATAACCGCTACTTACTCCCCTTGCTCACTGCTTCCCATAGGCCGTTCAGATACGCGATGCCGAGGCCGCGATCGTACAGGCCGTAGCCCGGGCGGCCTTGTTCACCCCAGATGTCGCGGCCGTGATCTGGGCGGATGTAGCCGTCGAATCCGGATTCTTGCGCGGCGCGGATTACCTCGTACATGTCCAGCGATCCATAGGAGCTCAGGTGGGCCGACTCGTGGAAGTTGCCGTTCCCCGTGTGCAAGATGTTGCGCGCGTGGATGAACGGGGCCTTGTCGCGGCCCACGAACTCGCGGATGATCGCCGGGACGTCGTTCTCCGGGTTCTCGGCCAGCGAGCCGGTGCACAGCGTGAAGCCGTTGTAAGGCGAATCGTAGAAGGCCTCGATGACCCGCAGGTCTTCAGCATTCTTGACGATGCGCGGCAGCCCGAACAGCGAGCGCGGCGGATCGTCCGGGTGGACGGCCATGCGCACGTCGAACTTCTCGCACGCGGGCATGATGGCCTGGATGAAGTAACGGAAGTTGTCCGTCAGCTTCTTTTCGTCGACGTCCGAGTAGGCCTCGAACAAGGACTTGATGTCGGCCAAACGCTCGGGTTCCCAGCCGGGCAGCAGGTAGCCGTTGGAGTTGTCCTCGACGCGCTTGAGCACCTCCTCGACCGAACCCTCGACGAGCTTAGAATCGAAGGCCAGGCAGTACGAGCCGTCTTCGAGCTGGTAGCGCATGTCGGTGCGAATCCAGTCGAAGATGGGCATGAAGTTGTAGCAGATCACCTTCACGCCGCACTTGGAGAGGTTTTCGATCGTCGCGATGTAGTTCTCGATGTGACGGTCGCGCTCAGGGAGCCCGATCTTGATGGCGTCGGAGATGTTCACCGACTCCACGACGTCCATGCCCAGGCCCGCGGCCTCAATCTCGGCTACCAGCGCCTGGATGCGCTCCAGGGGCCACAGCTCGCCCGCGGGGATGTCGAAGATCGCCCCGACGACCTGGCTCACCCCCGGGATCTGGCGAATGTACTCAAGAGGTATGGAGTCGTTGTCCGAGCCATACCAGCGAAATCCCATCTGCATGTTCTTACCTGTCTACGCGCGCTGAGCCGCCGCCAGCGAGTTTCATCACTTCTGCCCGGGTGGCGAACGACGTGTCGCCCGGGGTGGTCATGGCCAGGGCACCGTGAGCGGCACCCCAGTTCACCGCCGTCTCCAGCGGCTGGCCCTCCAAGAGCCCGGCGATGAGGCCGGAGGCGAAGGAGTCGCCGCCGCCGACGCGGTCGAGGATCTCAAGTTCGTCGCGCTGGACGGCCTGCACCAGGCCGGTCTCGCGGCTCCAAGCCAGCGCGCCCCAGTCGTTCACGGTGGCCGTGCGCACCTTGCGCAGCGTGGTGGCGATCACCTGGAAGTTCGGGTAAGCCTCGGCGACGGTCGCAATCATGTCCGCGAACGCGTCCACCGGCAGCTGGGTCAGGTTCGCGTCGACGCCCTTGACCTCGAAGCCCAAGGCGGCGGTGAAGTCTTCCTCATTGCCGATCATGACGTCGACGTAGGGGGCGAGCGCCCGGTTGACCTCTTGGGCCCGCGCCTGCCCGCCAATGCCCTTCCACAAGGACGGACGGTAGTTCAGATCGTAGGAGACGATCGTGCCGTGCTCGTGCGCGGCCTTCGCAGCGGCCAAGACGACCTCAGCCGAGTTATCCGACAGGGCAGCGAAGATACCGCCGGTATGCAGCCAGCGCACGCCGAGCTCGCCGAAGATGTGATCGAAGTCGAAATCTTCGGGCTTGGCCTGGGCGATGGCCGTGTGGCCGCGGTCGGAAACGCCGACGGCCCCGCGCACCCCGAACCCGCGTTCGGTGAAGTTCAGGCCATTGCGCACCGAACGGCCGACGCCGTCGAACTCGGCCCACTTGATGAACTGGGTGTCCAGGCCGGAGGCGAGCACGAAGTCCTCGACCAGGTGGCCGACCTCGTTCTCGGCCAGGGCCGTCAGCACCAGGCCGGACTTGCCGAACACGCGGCGCAGGCCCCGGGCGACGTTGTACTCGCCGCCGCCCTCCCAGGCCCTAAAGGAGCGTGCCGCGCGAATGCGTCCTTCGCCCGGATCAAGCCGCAGCATCACCTCGCCTAGCGAGGCCACGTCGTAGCGTGCGTCTTTGCGGATTTCCACCTCAGGCCTCCTTTGCCATAGCGACGGCCTGGGCCGAGAGCTCGGTGATCTTTGCGAAATCCCCGGCTTCTACCAGCTTCGACGCCACCATCCAGGAACCGCCGACGGCCGCGACCGCGGGAACGGAGAGGTAGTCCATGAGGTTCGCCGGGCCGACGCCGCCGGTCGGGATGAACTTGACCTGGCCGAAGGGGGCGGTGAAGGCCTTGATCGCCTTGACGCCGCCGCTAGTCTCGGCGGGGAAGAACTTGAGGGTGGTCAGTCCGAACTCCAGTGCAGCCTGGATTTCGCTGGCCGTCACAGCACCGGGGAAGACCGGAATCTTGGCTTCCTGGCAGGCCTTCACGACCGCCGGGGAGAACCCGGGGCTGACGATGAACTTGGCGCCGGCTTCGATGGCTTGCTCGACCTGCGCGGTGGTGATGACGGTTCCGGCCCCGACGAGCATGTCGCCGCGCGCGGCCATCGCCTTGATGGAGTCGGCGGCTGCGGCGGTGCGGAAGGTGACTTCGGCGACCGGCAGATCACCCTTCACCAGCGCGTCCGCCAGCGGTTCGGCGTCCTTCGCATCGTTGAGGACCACCACAGGGATGATCCTGCGCGCGGTCAGATCGTTCTCAATGGACATTATTCTCCTTGTGTTTTCCTGGGCTGTCCGGCCCCGGGGTCTAGTTGTTGAGGGTGTTGTGCAAGGTCGCGCGCACGGCACCGGGGCCGGAGGCGAGCTTGACGAGATAGCTTGCGATCGTTGCCTTGAAGTCGCTGGGCAGCTTCACCTTGAGGACGGCGTCGAGCAGGTTTGCGGCACGCAGGGCCTGCTCATCGCTCACTGAACCGAGCTGGAGGTCGCCCAGTTCGCGGGTGAGTTCGGCCAGCAGCGGGTCGGGGCTGAGCTCCATGGGCTTGCCCTCGTCGTCGACGGCCATGAGGTAGCGCAGCCATCCGGCCAGCGTCAGCGGCACAGCAACCAGCGAGCCTAACCCGGGTCCGGCAAGGTATTTCTTTACCGTCTCGCCGATGCGAATCGGCAGCTTTTGCGAGGTGTCGGCAGCGATGCGCTGCGGGGCGTCGGGCAGGTTGGGGTTGGGCAGCCGCTTGGTGAGCAGCTCGTCCAAGAAGGCCTTCGGCGAGATGATCTTGGGATCGGGCGAAACCGGCAGGCCCTCGTCGTAGCCGAGCTTGCGAATCAGAGCGGTGATCTCGGCGTCTTGCATTTCGGCGTAGATGCGCGTGTAGCCTAGCAAGCAGCCGTAGATGGACATGGCCGTGTGCAGCGGGTTGAGGCAGACCGTCACCTTCATCTCGTCGGCGGCGTTGACCATCTCGCGCTCACCGAGCAGTACCCCGGCCTTCTCGAAGGCGGGCCGCCCGTTCGGAAAATCGTCCTCCAACACCAGGTACCAGACCTCTTCGGTGTTGGCGAAGGGCGCCATCACTGTGGAGGCGGAGGTGCGGATCAGCTCGGTGTCGCCGAATCCTTCGGCCGCCAGCTTATCGGCGACGCCCTGGGCCGGGTTCGGCGTGATGCGATCGACCATCGAAAGCGGGAAGGAGACCTGCGTGCGGTCGTCGATCCAGGAAATGAAGTCTTGGGAGACCAGCCCGGTTTCCTTCCACTGCCCGGCCACTTTCAGCACGGAGGCGCGGAAGACGTCGCCGTTGCGGGAGAAGTTGTCGGTGGCCAGCAGCGCCAGCGGCGTCTTTCCGGCCAGGAAGCGAGCGAACAACAGGGCCGTGACTACGCCCATCGCGTCCTTGGGTGTAGTAGGCGTACCCGGATCGACGACCGTGTAGCCCTTCTCCGTGATGGTCAAGGTGACCAGCTGCAGGGCCGGGTTCGAGGCGATGGCCCGAAGCTGGGCCCAGTCGGCGGCCTCGTGTGCGAGATACGAGTGGGTGACGGACGCCACCACCTCTTTGCGCCAGGGGCCGGAAACCGGCATGACGACGGACAGGTGCCGGTTCGCGTACGGGCGGTAGACGTCGGTGATCGTGGCAGGCGATCGCACGCCGGCCAGCGCGATGCCGCCGGAAAGCTCGCCCGCATTCATCAAGTCTTGGGCCACGTGGGTGTGCACTGCGCGGAAGAAGTTCCCCGGGCCGATGTGCAGCCAAACCGGGGTTTGTTCGGCTTCGGCTTGTTGGGAGTACTTCGGCACCGCGATGCCCGCGGCGGCGAAGGCTCCAGAGTTCAGATCGTCCATGAGGTGTAACACATTTTCAGCGTATCCCTCGCCGCTTGTGTTCTCTACCTGTTGCTCCCCGTTGTCGGGCATCGGCGCATCGATGCCCGATTGTCCGTTGCCGTCGCTTGGTTTTTCGCTCACTTGCCCTCCGATTCTCGTGCTCCGCCTTGAGGGACATAAACCGAAGGGGATCCGCCCGCTTGGCGTCCTTGTTGGCCATGCACACTTCGCATGCTTGTATACAAGCAGAGTACTCAAAGATTGTCAACAATCTGGGCGTGTCCTAGTATGCTTCGTCCATGCCTACAAAGAAGCGCCCTTCCCACTCCCAGGTCTACCGCACTTTGCGCCAGCAGATCATCCGGCTGGAACTGGCTCCTGGGGCCGCCATTTCGGAAAACGATCTGGCCTCCCAGCTGGGGGTTTCGCGCACACCTGTGCGCGAGGCTTTGTTGCTGCTCCAAGAGGAAGGGCTGGTCGAGGTCTACCCGCGGATCGGCTCGGTGGTCTCGCGCGTCAACCCCAAGCGCATCGCCGAGGCCCAGTTCCTGCGCGAGGCCGTCGAGGTGGCGTCCCTGCGTTCGCTGGCCGAGCCCTCCCCCGCCGACGGGCCCGTTCCCGACCGCGATCAGCTGGCCGCCGCCCTGGGCGAGAATCTGGATGAGCAGCTCGGCGCCGACACCGCCCGCTTCTTCGAGCTCGACGAGCAGTTCCACAAGGGGCTGATGCAGCTGGCCGGCCACGGCGGCTCGTGGACGTCCGTCGCTCAGGCCAAGGCCCACCTCGACCGCGCCCGCCTGCTCATTATCCGGGACGTCTCCGACAACTCCCAGCTGGTAAAAGAGCACCGCACGATCTTGGAATCGACGCTCGACGGCGACATCACCGCGGCTACAAGTGCTCTCACCGCGCATCTGCGCCAGATCTTCACCGACATCAAGACCGTACAAGAATCGGCCCCCGAGCTGTTCGCCACCACCGGAGCGACGCCCGTGCGCAAGACCGTCATCGTGTGGGAGTGAGCGTTCACCAGCTCTTATACAAATCCCTGGTGGCGATGAACTCGACCGGGACGTCGACCACATCGGCGAGCCAGCGGGCGAAGTACTCCATTCCCATCTGCTCCGACGGCACGTGGCCGGTAACCACCACCGCCTTGGGTTTGCCCGCCCGCGAGTCCAGGTGAACCGTGTCGACGGCGTACTCCCCCACCTCCCATTCCCAGGCCTCACCAATGATGGCGACGTCAATGTCGGGCCGCGCGATCAGCTCCCGGTTACGCGCGAACCCGCGATAGCCAACATCCAGGCCGACGCGCGCAACGCTCATCTTCGGATCGCCCGCGTAGCGCAGTGAGGTCGCACCCAGCTTCACCTCGATCTGATCCAGCAACTCCCCCAAAGTAATCGGGGAAATGTCGGCCACCCCCGGGTCGGCCTCGGCCAGCTCCCAGCCCATCGCCTGGGCGATCCCGACGTTGATGCCGTCGGGCACGATTTGGTGCCACTGATCGTGCCAGCGGCACACGACCAGCTCGTGTTGCCGGATGTAGTCGCGCTTCGCTTTGAAAACCGGATCGTTGATCTCGGCCAGCAGCGTGCGGTATTCATCCTTGTGGTTGTAGTAAAGGGCCTCGTGAGTCATCAGGAGCTGGCATCCGGCGGCGACGGTGGCCTCCAGCACCTCGTACGTGGCCATCATCGTCACCGCAATGCGCTCGACCTCGCGGTCAGGATCGCCTTCCAAGAAGACGTCGAAGGTATGTTCCGGGATTTCTACGGGGGTCGCGGCCTTGATCTGGGCCACGAGCTGCGCTGCACTGCTCATACCTACAGCCTAGCGATTTTGAGCAGGGGGTTAGACGCAAACAGGCGTCGTTAAACAAGAGTTGGCGTTGTTAAACGCAGTTAGCGTTGTTAAACGCAGTTGGGCGTCCCACAACGGGGACGCCCAACAAAGCAGCAAGTACTACTTGACGGAAACCGTGGCGCCAGCGGCCTCGAGGGCCTCCTTGGCCTTGGCGGCCTGGTCGCGCGGAACCGGGTTGTCGAAGACGGGCTTCGGGGCGCC
>JAISTE010000135.1 GCA_031272825.1 Propionibacteriaceae bacterium
AAGACCGGCGAGGGCGTCAAAGAGCTGCTGGACGCCCTAGTCAAGCAAGTTCCAGCCCCCACCGGCGATCCGAACGCCCCCTCTCGGGCCCTGATCTTCGATTCCGTCTACGACTCCTACCGCGGGGTCGTCACCTACGTTCGGGTGGTCGACGGCGAACTATCGCACCGCGAGCGCGTACTGATGATGTCGACGGGCGCCACCCACGAAACCTTGGAAGTTGGGGTTATTTCCCCCGAGCCGGTGAAGGCCGCTTCGCTGGGCGTCGGCGAGGTGGGGTACCTGATCACGGGCGTCAAGGAGGTCGCACAATCGCGGGTCGGCGATACCGTGACTTCGGCCACCAAACCGGCAACCGAGTCGCTGGGGGGCTACCGTCAGCCGCACCCGATGGTGTGGGCCGGGCTCTACCCGATCGAAGGGGCCGACTATCCCGAGCTGCGGGAAGCCCTTGAAAAGCTGCAGCTCAACGACGCCTCGCTCATCTACCAGCCGGAGACTTCGGCGGCGCTGGGATTTGGGTTCCGCGTCGGCTTCCTGGGGCTGCTGCACATGGAGATCATCAAGGAGCGGCTGGAACGCGAGTTCGATCTCGACCTGATCTCCACCGCCCCCAACGTGGAATACCGGGTGGTGATGGAGGACGGAAGCGAGGTCATCGTCACCAATCCTTCGGAGTTCCCTGACGGCAAGATCGCCTCGGTTTTTGAGCCGGTCGTCAACGCCACGATTCTGAGCCCGACGGAGTACATCGGTGCCATCTTGGAGCTGTGCCAGGAGCGCCGGGGCGTGCAAAAGGGCATGGACTACCTGTCGGCGGATCGCGTGGAGATTCACTACGTGCTGCCGCTGGCCGAGATCGTCTTCGATTTCTTCGATCAGCTCAAATCCCGCACCAAGGGCTACGCCTCCTTGGATTACGACGAGGCGGGCGAGGCCGAGGCAAAGCTGGTGAAGGTCGACGTGCTGCTGAACGGGGAGCCGGTCGACGCGTTCTCGGCGATCGTCCACGCCGATGCGGCCTACGACTACGGCGTTTCCATGGTTCGCAAGCTGCGCAAGCTCATCCCGCGCCAGCAATTCGAAGTGCCGATCCAGGCGGCCATCGGCGCGCGTGTGATCGCCCGCGAGACCGTCCGGGCCGTGCGCAAGGACGTGCTCGCCAAGTGCTACGGCGGCGACATTTCCCGCAAGCGCAAGCTGCTGGAGAAGCAAAAAGAGGGCAAGAAGCGCATGAAGATGGTGGGCCGGGTCGAAGTCCCGCAAGAGGCCTTCGTGGCCGCGCTTTCTACCGACGAACCCGCGAAGAAGTAGGAGATATGAAGAAAATCACAAGTTTCACCGTCGATCATCTGCGGCTGCTGGCCGGGCTCTATGTCTCGCGCGTCGACTGGGTGGGCGAAGAGGCCATCACCACGTTCGATCTGCGCTTCACCCGGCCGAACGTCGAACAGGTGATGGACGTCCCGGCCCTGCACTCCATCGAGCACCTGGGTGCGACGCTCGCCCGTTCCGACAAGGAGTGGGGTTCGCGCGTGCTCTACTTCGGGCCGATGGGCTGCCGCACCGGCTTCTACCTGCTGGTCGCTGGTCAGGTGACGCCCGAGGAGATTCTTCCGCTTGTCAAGCGCATAATGACCGGCATTCTCGACTACCAAGGAACGGTTCCGGGCGCGGCGCCTGCCGAGTGTGGCAACTATCTTTCGCACAACCTGGCGATGGCCAAGTACGAGGCCGGGCGCTATCTGAACGTGCTGAAGGCTATCGAGGCGGGGGAGAGCGACCGCACGGTCTACCCCGAGGGCGGCATCCCGGCGGCCATTGGGTTCGTGGCCGCGATGGAATCCGAGCTCGACGAGATCAAGGCCGTCTTACCGGAGCTGGAAACGGTGGTGCAGGGCGGGCGGACGTTCTACGTCGGCCCGAACGTTTATGCGGTTCTTTCCGGGATCGGCGAGCTGGCCGCGGCCTCGGCCACGGAGGCGCTGATCTGGTTCGCTCGCTCGCAGGGGGTGGAGATCGCGCGGATCATCAACGCGGGAGTGTGCGGTTCGCTGGTGCCGGGCAAGTTCGCGATCGGCGAGCCGCTGCTGGTCGAAAAGCTCGTTCACTACGAGTTCGACATCTCCGCGATCGAGGATTTGGGCGTCGGACAGTATCCGGACGAACCGAGCGCCCTGCTGGAACTGAACATGGAGGGCCTGCCCGCGATGACCCGGGTAACCCTGGCCAGCGGCGACAAATTCTGCTCCGACCCGGCCCTGGTCTCCTCGCTGGTCGACGGCTTCGGCGCGGACATCTGCGAGATGGAGGGTGCGGGAATCGTGCGCACGGCCAGCGTCCACGGCATCCCGGCCACGCTGATCAAGACGATCTCCGACGAGGCCGGCACCGAAGACCAAGCCGAAAGCTACTGGGAAAGCGGCCGCGCCGAAGGAATGTCCACGCTGCAAGGCGCGCTAAAGCAGGTGCTGGCTGCGCTTGGTGAGAGCTAGCCAACTCGTCATCCTGCGGCTACTCCCTGGCCAGCAGCTCGGAGAAGGGGCCCGGCTGGGCGGCTAGTTCTTCGTAGCGGCCCTCTTGAACCACGTGCCCGCCATCCATGACGACGATCTTCGCCGCTTCCTTCACCGTGCTCAGCCGGTGGGCGATCAGGAGAACCGTTTTCCCTTGGCTTTGCGTCTTCAGGTTGTGCAGCACTCTCGCTTCGGTTTCGGAATCCAGCTGCGACGTTACCTCATCGAGGATCAGCACCGATGGGTCGCGCAGCATGGTTCTGGCCAGGGCCAGGCGCTGGCGTTGGCCGCCCGAGAGCTTCTCGCCGCTCTCGCCGACCTCGGTTTCCAGGGGCAAGTCCAGGTCTGCTGTGGCCAGGGCGGAGAGCAGCTCGGCGTCCGTCGCATCCGGCCTTGCCATTCGCAGGTTTTCGCGGATGGAGGTGTTGAACAGGTAGGGGCGTTGGGCTGCCAGGCCGATTTCCGCCCGCAACTGTTCGACGTCAAACTCACCCAAATCCCGGCCGTCCAGTTCGATGGCGCCCGGGGCCGCATCCCAGACGCGCTCCAACAAGACTCCCAGCGTCGACTTTCCAGAACCGGAAGCCCCGACGACGGCCGTCAGTTGGCCGCTTGGACAATCGAAGGACACGGATTCCAGCGCCGGTCGGGTAGAGCCGGGGTAGGAGAAGGTGAGGTTCGAGAAGCGAATTTCCGGCGCGGACAGCTGCGCGCTGCGGGGCTGGGCTGGAGGCAAGGGTTCGACTCCCTCGGTCACCCACAGCAGCCGCCGGGCCGAGGCGTAGGCCTGCTGCAGGTCGGCGGCGAAGTCCTCCACGCCGAGCGCCGGAGCGAAACCGGTAAGCCCCACGGCTAGCCCGACGAGCAGGATGGTCGGCGATTCCAGGGGTGCGAGAACCGCGAACAGCCCAACAACAGTAAGGGCGACGATCACCGTATTCAGCCCGCGCCGAATGGCCTGCCAGTTGCCGAGCGTGCGCAGGGACTTGCCCAGCGGTTTCCCGGCGGCGGCCAGCGATTCCAAGCGCAAATCTTGAGCGCCGAAAGCCAGAACCTCGCGCACGCCCTGAACCGAATCCGTCACCTGCCCGGCGACCCTTCCGCGGGTTCTGCGCAAGATGCGCGCGGCCCGGGCGCTGGACGTCGAACCGAGCATGGGGACGAACGCCCCGGCCATCAAAAACCCGGCGGCGAGCAGCTCGGCACCCTTCCAAGACAGGCAAACACCGAACCACAAGACGATGCCGACGCTGAGCACCACCGCGCTGACAAGGGGAGCGATCGTGTGGGCAAAGAAGACCTCCACCCGGTCGACGTCCTTGGTTCCGCGCGAGAGCAGGTCTCCCGAATCCTTGCCCTCGGTGGCCGCCGGGGCCTGGGGCGCAAGCCGGTCATAGAAGTACAGCCGGAGCATGGCCAGGGCCCGGAAGGCGACGTAGTGCCCGCAGAATTGCTCCAGGTAGCGGAACAGGCCCTTGCCCAGCGAGAGCGCGACCATGGCAATCAGGACGGCCCCCAGGTGCGCATCGCCCTCCTCAATGCTCAGACCCAGCGCATATGCGGGGACGGCTACGAGCGCGATGCCGCACAGCAGCTGCAGGCAGCGAAACAGCGTGGAGAGGCTCAGCGGCGGCAGCACCGGTTTGGCGATGCGCAGCAGCGAGCGGCGCAGCTGCGAGTTGGTCATGGTCTCAGCGCTCATTTTCCCCTCCTAGCTTCACCTGCCGCCCGGAGGCAATGGTTGCCGCCCGATGAGAGACGGTCAGCACCGTTTTTCCTTGCCCTAAGCGATCCAAACGTTCCAGGATCACCCGCTCGGAAGTCAGATCGACGTGCGCGGTCGGCTCGTCGAGAACCAAAATCGGGGCGTCCTTGAGATAGGCCCGGGCGATGGCCACCCGCTGGGCCTCCCCGCCCGAGAGCGCCAGTCCGCGCTCGCCGACCAGTGTTTCTAGGCCGTCGGGCAGCTCGGCGACCAGGTCGGTTAGATCTGCGGCCTCAAGCGCGGCCTTGAGTTCGGCGTCGGTGGCGTCGGGTTTGGCTAGCAGCAGGTTGTCCAGCAGCGTTCCTTGGAACAGGTACGTGTGCTGCGCGACGACGCCCAACTGCGCCCGCGTCCACGCCAGCGGCTGCCCGGTGGTGTCGTTTCCGAAGATCGAGATAGAACCGGAATCGGGGGCCAGGTTGCGTTCCAGCAGCTCGACGGCCGTGGTCTTGCCCACCCCGGAAGGCCCGGTAAGTACCACGTGTTCCCCGGCTTCGACGTTCATTGAGAAGTCCTGTAGTACCGGCGTTTCGGGGTAGGAGAAAGAGACGCGGTCGTACTCGATGGCCGGGGATTGTGTGGGGGAGACGTCGGGGGTTTGGGCTGCGCCCGCTGCAACGTCCGGAATCTCCGGCTCCTCAGCCAAGAACGCTTTGATCTCTTTAACCGCGGCCATGCCGCCCATGCCGATGTAGAAGAACTGCCCGATGCGATCCAACGGCTCCAACAGCAAGGTGGCGCTAGCCAGCAGCGCCAGCGCGTTCCCGACCGAAAATGAGCCCGTCAGCGCTAGCCAGGCCGCCACCGTCATAAATCCCAAGGAGAACAAGGAATCGACGAATAGCAACATGATCTGGTTACCGGCCAGCAGCCGCATCACGTGTTGGCGCAGCGATTCGGCGGCGTCGGCCAGAAACTTGGAGTGCCGCTGGGCCGCCCCCAGCATCCGCAAAGTCCCCAAGCCCTGAATAGCATCCAAGAAGACGGCCGAGAAATGCCGGCTCTCCTCGCGGTATTGGCTTGAGACCCGGCGAAAGGCCATCTGGAAACCGCCCAGCATCAGCGGGATCACCGGAATGGCGATGGCCAAGATTCCCGCCGAACGCCAGTCGATGAACGCACCGACGAATACCAGCACCGCAACCGGTGCCAGCATCGAGCCGAGCATCGGGCCGAGGAAGACGCCCCGGTAGTTGGCCGCGCGCTCAACCGCGTCCGTCGCGGTGGAGACGATGGCCCCGGTGCGTTCCCGAGAACGCTGGGGCGCACCCAGGCGGAAAACCTGGGCGATGACGTCGGCGCGGTATTTGTCCTCGTCGGAGGCCTGCGAGCGGGCAGCCAGCCAGGGAACGCCGAACGCGCACAAACCGGCACCCGCAGCCAGCGGAACCGCCAAAAGCAAGGAATCAAGATAGGGGGAGGAGCCGAGCCAGGCGTCGAACGCCAAGCCGAGGCACAGGTAAACGCCGGCGAGGAGGAGCGATTGCGCGACACCCAGCGCGATTATCACAAAGCGCACTCGGCAAGCCTAATCGCTCCGCCCCGTCAAACGCACACCGAAGGGTTAGGGGAACCTAACCAACCGGTGTATAGCCTGCGCCCGAGGCCTTGTAGTACTTGATCGCGTTCGTCGAAGGCGTGTAAACCGCAACGTCGTAGCCCTTGGCCGCGGCCACCGCATCCGAGAAATCGACAGCCAGATCGCCGGCCGTTCCCAGGGCCTGAACCGCGGGCGTCCCCGATGCGATCGGGTAGGCGAAGGCGTCCATGATCGTGTAATCCGAGCCGGTGACGGCCAGTGCCGCGGCCTTCGTATAGCCGAACAACACCTTCGCCATCGCCGGATCGGTGACGGCGGCATAGGTCGAAGAGCCGTAGCCCGACAGTGAGATCGTCGGGTTGAAGAACAGAATCAGCTCGGCCGGAACCGTGGAATCGACGTCCGTGATCGCCAGTTTCTTGAGCTGCGCGGTCTTTTCCGGCCACAGCGCGGTCGGCGTCTTCGGGTGCCCCTTGTAGTAATACAGGTAGCTAGAGCCGTAATAGGCCTTGACGAACCCAGCATAGGCGTCGAAATCAGTTTCCAGGTTGACGTACGTGCCCAGCAGCAGCATCGCCTTCTTCCCTGCCTTCTCGGCGGCGGCGAAATAGGTGTCGCCGAAGTTGTAGAGCGCCTTCAGCTTCTTGACGTCCGAGCTAGAGGCCTGCACCGACTTCAGCTGCGTGGCGATCGCCACTTGTTTCACCTTGGCATTGGCCTGTACCGAGAGCCCGTAGGCGTTGCCGTCGTCGGGGGAGGTGATGAGATCCTTGCGGCCCACCCACCACTGGGCGTTCGGCTCCGAATCGACGGCCGTCCACAGGTACTTGCGAGGAGTCGAGCCGCTGAAACCGGACTTCACCGTTCCGTTCTTATACGCGTAGGCCTTGGCCGAAGCCCAATCGGCGGCATAGTGCTTTTGCAGGGTTGCCGGATCGGTGCCGTCGTAATTGGCGGCGAACTGGGTATAGGAGAAGGTGCCGTCGGAGAGCACGTAGAGCCGGTAGCGGTTCTCGGGGATCTTGTTCGCGTAGATCACCTGCTGGATTTGCCCCAGGAAATAGTCGTTTACATAGAAGTTCACCACCGACTTCTTGTTGAGCGACACCAGGTCTTTCACATACGCGGCAAGCTGCTTGATCTGTGAGTTGAACTTGGAGCCCTCGGCGCCGGCCGGGTTGGTTCCGTCCTTCACCGAAAGGGTGGGCAGCGAATAGACGCCCGTAGGCAGCTTCTTCCAATTCCACTGCGACGTGCGCTTCATCAGCACCACCGTCGGCACCCGCTCGCCCTTGGCGTTCTTCAGAATCGAGTCCGCACCGAACAGCGAGAGGGAGAACATGGTGACCGGCAGCGTCCCGCCCAGGGCCGCGATGTTGTACTCGTTGGCCTTGGAACCCTGGGTAAACGTCTTCTTGGTTACTACCCGTTTGCCCTTGTAAAACTGTGCTGTGACGGTGAACTTGCCGTAGTCCTTCAAATCCCAGGTCGCCTTCTTGAACGACTTCAAGGTCAGGGTCTTCGTCAGCGTCCTGGTGGCCTTCTTGTTGTACAGGATCTTGGCCGTCAGCTTCACCTTGGTGTATTTGGCGCTCTTGAGCTTCTTTAGGTTGGGAAGCGTGAGGGTCTGCTTCGTCGAGTTCGCCTGCTGAGTAAACAGAACCTTGAACTTGGACTTGTACTTGGTCGGCTGCGGTGCGGGAGCCGCGGAGGTGTCGGCGCTGGCCGTCGTCGCGGCGGCGGCCATGGAGAAAGTGAGAGCGGTGGCGAGGGCCAGGGCCGCCCAGCTGCGAGTTTTCATAAATCCCCCAAACAGTTGGTGCGCGCCCACGGTATCAAAACGAAAGCCGTTGCAAAAGATTGTCCGAGGAGTTGGTGGTATGGGCTGACGGGGGAGCAGAGGGTCGACGATCGTCGGAACTTTCGACGGGAACGGTTCAGTTTGCTCCAGGCACTAGACTGACGCCCGTGGAAGTACGCGCAATCGATCACCCGCTCGTGGCCGCCAAGGTAACGATGCTCAGGGATGCCAACACCTCAAGCCCGGTTTTCCGTCAGCTTGTTGAAGAACTCGTCACCTTGCTCGCCTATGAGGCGACGCGCGAAGTTAGGGTTGATCCGGTTTCCGTTACTACCCCCATTACCACTACCTCTGGCGTGGCCCTGCGCCAGCCGACCCCGCTCGTCGTGCCCATTTTGCGCGCCGGGCTGGGAATGCTGGAAGGGATGATGCGGCTGCTGCCTTCTGCCGAGGTTGGCTTCGTCGGCATGGTTCGCGACGAGGAAACCCTCCAGCCGTTCACCTATGCCGAGCGTTTGCCGAAAGATCTCTCCGGACGTCAATGCTACGTGCTCGACCCGATGCTCGCTACCGGCGGCTCGCTGGGCGGCACGGTTCAGTTCCTGGTAGACCGCGGCGCCGACCACATCACCTGCATCTGCCTGCTGGCCGCTCCCGAGGGGATCGCGCACATGCACGAGTTGGTCGATCCCATTGGCATTCCGACGACGCTGGTGGTGGCCGCCATCGACGACCACCTGAACGAGCACGGCTACATCGTGCCCGGGCTGGGGGATGCTGGGGATCGGTTGTATGGTTTGGCGCAGTAGCGCAGAACTATATCCCCTCACTCGCTTTCTTCCCCTCGTCATCCTGCGCGTAGTCGCAGGATCTGGGGGTGAGATGCTATTCGTCGCTTCGCTCCTTGAGACCGGGGCGGGTACTACGTCCCGCTGCGGTCTGAGACTTCGGGCAGGATGACGATGAACGGCCGATTGACATAGGCAAACGGCCGACTAGCCACGCTCTTTGTGACGACCCAATGACTTTCATGTAAAGGTTTTCGCACGGCATCCAAGCTTGTAACAAACCATTTTTAGGCTGGCCTCATCCCGCGAATACAGGGTTCGCGGCTGATGAGGAGGATCACCTTGAGCATCAACAAGACCGAAGCCGCCGAAGGAGTGGCTGGCCAAGAGTACTTCCAAGAACGCCAACTGAAACAGGGAGCCGGCGGGTGGATCCTGCTTGCCGGGTTGGGCGTCGCATATGTCATTTCCGGAGACTTTTCCGGCTGGAACAACGGCCTGGCGACGGGCGGATTCGGAGGCCTGCTGATCGCATTCGTGCTGATGGGCATCATGTATCTGTTCATGATCTTCGGCCTGGCCGAGCTCTCCTCAGCCTTACCGACCGCGGGTGCCGGGTACGGCTTTGCCAGGAGGGCGTTCGGCAAGCTCGGCGGGTTCATCACCGGGGTTTCGATTCTGATCGAGTACATCATCGCCCCGGCGGCCATCTCGTGTTTCATCACCGACTACGTCAGGTTGCTGTTCGGTTGGGAATCCAACTGGTGGCTGAATGCCGGAATCATGCTCGCGTTCTGGGTGGTGTTCATCGGCATCCAGCTCGTCGGCGCAGGCGAAGCGCTCAAGACTATCTTTGCCATTACAGCGGTGGCTGTCGTGGCGCTGGTCGTCTACGTGGTGTTCATCATCCCGCACTTCGACGCCTCGCAACTGTTCAACATGCCCCCCGATGGTTCGGCGTTGTCTAGCGAGTTCATGCCGCACGGCATCGTCGGCACCCTATCGACGCTGGTGTTCGGCATCTGGTTCTTCCTAGGTATCGAGGGCGTACCGCTGGCCGCCGAAGAAGCCAAAGACCCGAAGAAGGACATGCCCCGCGGCCTGATCATCGGCATGTTGTGCCTGATCGTCTTCGGCGCTTTGATGCTCTTCCTCACCCCGGCGGGTACCACCACCTGCATTAACGGCGACGGCGTTCTAAACGGCGAGGGTTGCGCCACCGGCTCCGAGATTATCGGCCCCTCCGGTGCGCCGCTGATTCTCGCGCTAATGAGCGCAGGAGCGCCGACGGGCGTCATCCTGTTTGTGAACATCGCCGGGCTTGCCGGGCTGGTGGCGAGCTTCTTCTCGCTGATCTTCGCCGCATCCCGCCAGCTGTTCGCGCTCTCGCGGGCGGGCTACCTGCCCAAGGCCGTCTCGGTGACGTCCAGCCGCAAGGTACCCACCTGGTGCCTGATTCTTCCGGGCGTAATCGGCTTTGGTTTGGGCGGCGTTATCCAAGACGGCGCGACGATGATCGATATCGCCGTGTTCGGTGCCACCATCTCGTACGTGATGATGAGCGCCTCGCACGTCTGGCTGCGGCTCAAGGACAAGGAACTCAAGCGCGAATATCTCACCCCGGGCGGCGCGGTGACCACGGGCATTGCTACGGTTATCGCGGTGATCGCCGTGGTCTCGGTCTTCACGTACGACCCGTTCGCCTCCGGCATCACGCTGGTCGTGTTCCTCGCCCTCGTGCTCTACTTCTTGCTCTACTCGAAGAACAAGGTAGTGGGCAACGCTCCCGAGGAGGAGTTCGAGCTGCTCGCCGCCGCCGAAGCGGAACTGAGCTGAACTCACCCCGCCCTGGGTTGGGCCCGTCCCCGGGCTTGACCCGGGGCGGGGAGAGGGAGATCCTGCGACTACGCGCAGGATGACGAGGGAGAATTCTTCGTCATCCTGCGCAAGCGAAGCGCAGTCGCAGGATCTCAACCGCAAACACCTAAAAAGGCATGAACCGTTGCGAGAAACACTCCTATCCGTCGGCATTGATGTCGGAACCACGACGTCCCACGTCGTGTTCTCCCGCATTGCCATCGACGATCTGTCGGGCGGCTTCACTGTGCCGCGCATCGAGATCGTCGGCAAAGAGGTGTTTTACTACGGGAAAGTCCACTTCACTCCGCTGTTGTCACCCACCCGGATCGACGCCGGAGCTTTGCGGGAACTGGTCGCGACGGAATATGAGCGGGCCGGAATCCGGCCTGAGGACGTCGATACTGGGGCGGTCATCATCACCGGGGAGACTGCACGCAAAGATAATGCCGACGAGGTGCTGCACGCGATGGCTTCGTTCGCCGGGGATTTCGTGGTCGCCACGGCGGGGCCCGCTTTGGAATCGGTGATTGCCGCGCGCGGGGCCGGGATTGACGAACTATCCAAGCAGCGCGGGATAAGGGCGGCCAATATCGACGTCGGGGGCGGGACGTCGAACATCGCGGTGTTCGCGGGCGGCGAGTTGGAGTCGGCGTCATGCCTGGACATCGGGGGACGGCTGCTGCGGGTAAGCGACAGATCGGTGGCCTATATCGCCGAGAAGCTGGCGCTGCTGGCCGCAGCGGAGGGGATCGACGTCCGGGTAGGGGAGCGGGCCGACCTGCCGAAGCTAAAGCGTCTGGCCGACGCCATGGTTCGGGTATTGGAGATGTCGGTAGGTTTGGTGCCCGCCACCGATTCGTATTTTGCGATGCTGACCGAACCGGCAACCCCGCCGGGTGCAATCCAAGCCCTGTCCATCTCCGGCGGAGTGGCCGATCTGCTCGGCCAACCGCTTGGTGGTCAGGATCCCTTCCCGTTCGGAGATGTGGGCCTGCTGCTGGCCGAAGCAATCGATCGCTCGCAACTGTTTTCCCAGGTAGAACGCATTTCGCCCAAGCAAACTATCCGGGCCACGGTCGTCGGCGCGGGAATGCATCTCACCGAGCTTTCCGGCTCGACTATCGAATACGACCCGACGGTTCTGCCGCTGAAGAACCTGTCCGTCGTGCGAATCTCGGAAGCCGAACAAGCGGACGATGAAGCTCTCATCGCGGCTGTCCAAACTAAGTTGGCGTTATATGCGCCGAACGTTGCGGGGTCGTCCAACACTCCAGGGCCCCGCCCCGGATCAAGTCCGGGGACGGGATCTGCGTCCATGCCAGTCAACTCCCAGCCCGTAGCCATTTCCTTCCCCGGATACTCCAACCCGACATTCGAGCAGGTGCAGCAACTCGCCGGGGCATTGATAGCGGCGACCGAACAGCTGCGCGCCGACGGGAATCCGCTTGTGGCCGTCGTGGAAGAGGACATGGCCAAGGCGCTGGGGCAGGCGATCCGGGCATCACTCCGTGAGGGATTCGTCTCCATCGACGGGGTGCACGCCAAGGACGGCGACTACATCGACATCGGCAAACCGACAGCTGCGGGAGTGCTGCCGGTGGCCGTCAAGACACTGGTTTTCGAAAAGAACGGAGAGGAAAGTTGAAGCTGAAAACGACACTGCTGGGCAAAACCTACGGGTTCGGCTCGGTAAAAGAGGTGCTGGCCAAGGCCAACGAGCCCAAGTCCGGCGACGAGCTCGCTGGAGTAGCAGCCGCTTCCGTACAGGAGCGCGTGGCCGCCAAGGTGGTGCTGGCCAATATGGCGGTCGGGGATCTGCGCAATAACCCAGTCGTCCCATACGAGGATGATGAGGTGACGCGCGTCATCCAAGACGACGTTGACGAGGAGGTTTACCGCGAAATCGCCAACTGGACGATTGCCGAGCTGCGCGAATACATCCTCAGTGAGGACGTCGGGACTCAAGAAATCCGCACGCTCGGCCGCGGCCTCACCTCGGAGGTGATCGCGGGCGCAACCAAGCTGATGAGCAATCTGGATTTGATCCTGGGGGCGAAGAAAGCCGTAGTCACCGCGCATTGCAACACAACCGTCGGCGCTGAAGGGACGTTCGCCACCCGGCTGCAGCCCAACCATCCAACCGACGATCCCGACGGTGTGAAGGCCGCGCTCATGGAGGGACTGGCGTATGGCGTCGGGGATGCGGTGATCGGGCTGAACCCGGTGGACGATTCGCTGGCGTCCGTCGCGCGGCTGCTCCACATGTTCGCCGACTTCACCGAACAGTGGAAGATACCGACGCAAAACTGCGTTCTCGCTCACGTCACCACCCAAATGGAGGCGATAAAGCAAGGAGCCCCGTCGGATTTGATCTTCCAATCTATCGCCGGTTCTCAGAAGGGAAACGAGGCCTTCGGGATCACCGGAGCGATGCTGGCCGAGGCCCAAGCGCTGGTGCTGGAAATGGGCACGAGCGAAGGCCCGAACGTCATGTACTTTGAGACTGGTCAGGGTTCGGAGCTTTCCTCCGACGCCCACTGCGGGGCCGACCAGCTGACGATGGAGGCCCGCTGCTACGGCTTTGCCAAGCGCTTTTCGCCGTTCCTGGTGAACACTGTGGTTGGGTTCATCGGGCCGGAATATCTGTACGACTCGAAGCAGGTGACGCGTGCCGGGCTGGAGGATCACTTCATGGGCAAGCTCACCGGCATTTCGATGGGCTGCGACGCCTGCTACACCAATCACATGAAGGCCGACCAGAACGACATCGAGAACCTATCCGTGCTGCTGGTGGCGGCGGGCTGCAACTACGTGATGGGCATCCCGCACGGCGACGACATCATGCTGATGTACCAGTGCACCGGCTACCACGAGGCCGAATCGCTGCGGCAGCTGTTCGGGAAGACCGCGATCCCCGAGTTCGAGCAGTGGATGAAAGACATGGGCCTGATTGACGGCCAACGCAAGCTCACCGAGCGCTTTGGTGATGCGTCGATTTTCTTGGAAAGGAGCGGGAAATGAGCCTTGAGCAGGTACCAGATGTGACAGCCGTCAGTACAAAAGATGAGTTCCACGTGCCCAACGCCCACAATGAGCCCGGCTACCGGGCCATGAAGCAATACACGGTCGCACGCATCGGAGTGTGGCGGGCAGGACCTAGATATAACACCTGGTCGCAGCTGCATTTCCGCGCCGACCATGCCACCGCCCAAGACGCCGTCTTCACCGACGTGCCCGACGGCTACGCCGAAGAAAACGGCTTCATGCCCGGCCAATCCCAGTGCGCCAACAAAGAGGTATATCTCACCAGACCCGACCTGGGCCGAAAGTTAGATGAGGAAAGCAAAGCCAGGTTCGACGCGACACTTACGAAATCGGCACCGGTTACGGTGGTCGTCGGCGATGGGCTCTCCACATCAGCGCTGGTGAACATCCCGAAAATCCTGCCTGCGCTGAAGCTGGGGCTGGCGGGCTACGGCATCGAGCTGGGCCCGATCCCGTTCGTCAAGTACTGCCGGGTGGGCATTATGGACGACCTGGGCCCCCTCATCGACGCAAACGTAGTCTGCCTGCTGGTAGGAGAACGCCCGGGCCTGGCCACGGGCGAATCCATGAGCGCCTATATGGCCTACAGGCCGAACCGCGAGCGTCCGGAAAGCTGGCGCACGGTCGTCTCCAATATCCACGCCGGCGGAACCCCGCCGGTCGAAGCGGGCGCGCACGTGGCGTCGCTGCTGAAACGGATGCTGGACGAGCAGCTTTCCGGGGTAGAGCTGAGCCTGTGAGGGCTAGGGGCATTACGCCCCGACACCCCAACTTCAGCGAGCTTTCTCAGTAGTAATACGGGAACCGCGACCAATCCGGCTCGCGCTTTTCCAAGAACGCGTCTCGGCCTTCCACTGCTTCGTCGGTCATGTAGGCGAGCCGGGTCGTCTCTCCGGCGAAGATCTGTTGGCCGACCAGGCCGTCGTCTATCGCGTTGAACGCGAACTTCAGCATCCGCTGGGCCGTGGGGGATTTGCCGCAGATTTTCTTCGCCCACTCCAGGCCGGTTTCCTCCAGCGCGTCGTGGTCGACGACCTTGTTCACCATCCCCATTCGGTAGGCGTCCTCGGCCGAGTAGGTCTCGCCCAAGAAGAAGATCTCGCGGGCGAACTTTTGCCCAACCTGACGGGCGAGGTAGGCCGAGCCGAAACCGGCGTCGAATGAGCCGACGTCGGCGTCGGTTTGCTTGAACTTCGCATGTTCGCGCGACGCCAAAGTCAGGTCACACACGACGTGCAGCGAATGCCCGCCGCCGGCCGCCCAGCCGTTCACAAGGGCGATCACCGGCTTGGGCATGAAGCGGATGAGCCGCTGCACCTCCAGAATGTGCAGGCGCCCGAGCTTGGCCGGATCGACGTTTTCGGCCGATTCCCCTTCTGCGTACTGGTACCCGGCCCGCCCGCGGATGCGTTGATCCCCGCCAGAGCAAAACGCCCAGCCGCCGTCCTTGGGGGAGGGGCCGTTGCCGGTCAGCAGCACGCAGCCGATGTCGGAGGACTGCCGGGCATGATCGAGGGCGGTGTACAGCTCGTCGACGGTCTTGGGCCGAAACGCGTTGCGAACCTCGGGCCGGTTGATCGCCACCCGCACCGCAGGCACCGACTTCGCGCGGTGGTACGTGATGTCCTCGAAATCGAACCCGGGCACGGGGTTGTAGAAGTCTTCCCAGCTCATGCGGGCAACTATATCGACGCCGCAGAGACCATCGGGAACGGGCACGTTCTGCCTTCGTCATCCTGCGCGTAGCCGCAGGATCTGTCTTCTAGTAAAAGTACGGCGACAAACGGTAGATCCTGCGACTTCGCTGCGCTCGCGCAGGATGACGGGGTTTGTTATGCATGATGACGGAGAACCCTACGCGTGATTTCCGGCAGGGAGGGTTATCAGAAGAAAACGTTCTTAGATTCGCCTGATCCGCACCCACGAGATGTGGTGTTCGCGGTTCTTCCGCAGCACGACCGTCGCCCTTCCCTTGGTCGGGTGGATGTTGATCGTCAGGTTAGGGCCGTTGATCGTGTCCCACAGATCCGTCGCGACGCCCAGCGCCTGTTCCTCGGAAAGCCCGGCGTACCTGGTGAAATACGATTCCGGGTTCTGGAACGCCGTCTTGGTGAGGGTGAAGAAACGCTCGATGTACCACTGGCGGATGTTGCGCACGTCGGCGTGGACATAGATGGAAAAATCAATAAAGTCCGACGTCACCAGCGCCGGTGCGCCGTCAACGCTCAGTCTCGGGGGCTGCAAAACGTTCAGCCCCTCCAAGATCAAGATGTCCGGCTGGCGTACGCAGATCTGCTCTCCGGGCACGATGTCGTAGGTGATGTGTGAGTAGACCGGGGCGTTGACCTCGGGTTTACCCGACTTTACGTCCATGACGAACTGGAGCAGCGCTCGTCGGTTGTAGGACTCGGGGAAGCCTTTGCGTCCGAGCAGCCCTCGCCGTATCAGCTCCTCGTTGGGGTAGAGGAAGCCGTCGGTGGTGACCAAATCCACCCGCGGCTTGGCGGGTGAGCGGCGCAGCAGCTCGCAAAGCAGACGCGAAACGGTCGACTTCCCGACGGCCACCGAGCCGGCGATCCCAATGATGAACGGGGTGCGTTTTTCCTTGATACCAAGGAAATCGTGGACGTCACCGTAGAGTGAGCGTGTGCGCTCGCGGTACAGCTCGATGAGCTGGGTCAGCGGCAGGTAGACCTGCTCGACTTCGGGCAGGTCGGTCGGATCGCCGATGCCCCGCAAGGAGGCGAGGGTGGCGTCATCAAGGGTAAGCGCATGGGAGGTGGCGAGCTCGGCCCAATGCTCGCGCGAGAGCGTCAGGTATGGGCCGTAAGGGTCTGGATCAGATGGATGTGCCAGTCGCGCCAGCGACGGGCTAGTTGTCGGTTCCTCCACGCA
>JAISTE010000150.1 GCA_031272825.1 Propionibacteriaceae bacterium
CCCGACGCCCTGCGCTACTACATCGCGGTGGCCGGCCCCGAAACCCAGGATTCGGATTTCACCTGGGACGAGTTCGTGCGCCGCAACAACTTCGAGCTGGCCAACGAATGGGGCAACCTAGTCAACCGCTCCATCTCCATGGCGTTCAAGAACTTCGGCTCCATCCCGACGCCGGGAACTCTCACCCAGACCGACGCCGAACTGCTGAACACCTCCAAGGAAGCGTTCGCCACCGTCGGGGATCTGCTGCGGCGCTGCCGGTTCAAGCAGGCGATCTCCGAGGCGATGCGCGTGGTCGGTGCAGCCAACAAGTACATCTCTGAATCCGAGCCCTGGAAGCTCAAGGACGATCCCGAACGCCAGGGCACTGTGCTCAACACCGCGCTCCAGGTGGTCTCCGACGCCAACACCATGCTCACCCCGTTCCTGCCGCACTCTGCCCAGAAGGTGTTCGAGGGCCTGGGCGGCGAGGGCGTATGGGCGGCCCAGCCGCAGATCGTCGAAGTCAGCGAAGAGGACGGCCCCGACTACCCGACGCTGCAAGGCGACTACGCCAACCAGAAGGCCGTATGGGAATCCCGCACGATCCAGCCCGGCACGCCGCTGGCCAAGCCCACGCCGCTGTTCAAGAAGCTGGATGACGCGCTGGGGAAGACTGGCCCTCAGTGGGCTCCGCTGGACTGACCTGCGTCAGCCAGCGCCCAACCGCCTCGGCCCGCGAGTGGACGCCCAGCTTCTTGTAGATGTTCTGCAGGTGGGTCTTCACCGTCAGCGGCGAGACGGACAGCCGCGCACCCAGCTGCTCGTTCGTGTAGCCCTGCGAAAGCAGGTTCAAGATCCGGCGCTCCGCTGGGGTCAGGTTCACGATGTCTTCGCTGAGGGCCGGGATCTCCACGCTGAGCCCCGGCCCCAGCACCAGCCCGCCGCGCGAGGCAAGGAGCAGCGCCGCCAGCAGGTCGCGTTCGGAGAAATTCCCGTAGGTCAGGTATCCCCGCGCTCCCTTCGCCAACGCCAGACGGACGAGCTTGGGTTCGTTATAAGAGGTGAGCATCACCACCGGCACGTCCTGGATTTGCTCCAGCACCGAGATACCGTCCTGGCCGGGCATATCGATATCGAGGAAAACCAGGTCGTAGTGCTTGCGTTCCATCATCCGCAGGGCCTCGGCCCCGTCGGCTGCCCTATCTACGGCGCGCACGCCGTTAAACAAGAGCAGCTTCTTGGCCAAAGTCTCGCGGATGATCGAATTGTCATCGACGACGAGCAGCTTCACTTCCCGGCTCCGGGTTCGGGTTCGGGGAAGGAAATGGAAACGCTCGTCCCTCCCGGGCCGGAGGAAATCTGGAAAACACCGCCGGCGGCGCTCACCAGCTCTTTCAACGAGAGCAACCCGAAGTGGCCGGGCGGGCGTTCGGCGTCGACGTCGAACCCACATCCGTCGTCGCGAACTTGAAGCTCCGCCCGGCCACCGGATCGGGCGAGGGATACCCATACGTGGTTGGCCAGCGCGTGTTGGTGGACGTTGGCAACTAACTCGGAGACCAACTCGCCGAGCAGCTCTTCCGTCGCGGGCAGGCGATCCCAAGATTCGACGTGCGAGCTGATGTCCATGGGATAGGCGGATTGGAGCCGCTCAAGGGTGAGCTCAAGTGTGGGCCCGGCCGCAACCGTCTCCCTGAGTTCGGACGTCAAGGATCGGGCGCTGACCTGCAAGGCCTCCAACTGTGCGCCGATCGCGTCGACTGCGGTTTTTAACGTACCGGGAACCTCTTGTGCCAGCATTTCCACCTCCATCCGAATGCCGTGGAGGCTCGTCGTCAGCGAGTGCAACTTCCGAGCCATACGCTCACGCTCCTGAGCGCGGATATGGTCTGCCATTGCCGCCTCTACAAGGGAAAAGTGAGCGTTTTGCATTGCAATCACTATAGGTTCGCCGAAATATCGGACGCATTCTCCGGTTCAGTAATTACTCCGTTCAGAGTAAGTGTGGCTCGAACTCCGACACGGCCCCCACAAGGGATGATAGAGCGAATCAAGCGCTGCGAGTTCAACTGAACCAACGCAAGCGTCACAAGATTAGAGGGCTTGAGTACAAAAGTCGTCAGTAACATTTATTTCGCCCATGCCTCCCAGTGCCCGCAGGTGCGGGCAACTGCGCCGCGGGTCGTATTCTCGCTAGTGGGTTTGGCTAATGCCCTGATGCCCACTAAACTTGCTAGACGCTGGCCAGAACCGGTCGGCACCCGCTACGAAAACTAGGAGAAAATGGCGAGGAACAAGGACGCCCTTGAGCTGGACGGTGTGGTTGTAGAAGCCCTGCCCAACGCAATGTTCCGTGTGGAACTGAGCAACGGGCACAAGGTTTTGGCCACCATCTCGGGGAAGATGCGGCAGCACTACATCCGCATCATCCCGCAGGACAAGGTGGTTGTTGAGATTTCACCATACGACCTGGATCGTGGCCGGATTGTCTTCCGGCACCGCAACTAGTTGCGGCCAGCGGGCCAACAAGAAGAAGGAACTGATGAAAGTTCAGCCGAGCGTAAAGCGCATCTGCGACGGGTGCTCCATCATCCGTCGCAAGGGTGTCGTTCGCGTCATCTGTTCCAAGAACCCGCGCCACAAGCAGCGTCAGGGTTAAGGAACAACCGAATACACCTTCAGAAGAAACAACGTGACGGCAGCGCTCTCATATGAAGGGGAGCGACACCCCCGGACGAAGGCCGGGGCCTGGGCCACAAATCCAGGAACGCCGCGCGCCACACACCTTCGCAGCTAAAAGCTGAATACAGAAAAGGAAACCGCCATATGGCACGCCTTATCGGGGTTGACCTGCCGCGCAATAAGCGCCTAGAGGTCGCCCTCACCTACATTTTCGGCATCGGCCGAACCCGGGCCAAGGAAACCCTTGAGGCCACCGGAATCAGCGGAGACATCCGCACAGACGCGCTCACCGACGACCAGCTGGTCAAGCTGCGCGACCACATCGAAGCCAACTACGAGACCGAGGGCGACCTGCGCCGCTCCGTTGCTGCGGACATCCGCCGCAAGATCGAGATCGGCTCCTACCAGGGCCGCCGCCACCGCGCCGGACTCCCGGTTCGTGGTCAGCGCACCCGTACCAACGCCCGCACCCGCAAGGGCAAGAAGAAGGCTGTCGCCGGAAAGAAGAAGGCTAAGTAATGGCAACTGCTGGTCGCGCAAAGCAAGCAAAGACGAAGGTCCGCCGCAAGGAGAAGAAGAACGTAGTCTCCGGCGAGGCGCACATCAAAAGCACCTTCAACAACACGATCATCTCGATCACCGATCCCCAGGGCAAAGTGATCGCATGGGCCTCCGCCGGCACCGTCGGCTTCAAGGGCTCCCGCAAGTCCACCCCCTTCGCCGCCGGCATGGCGGCCGAGGCTGTCGGCCGCCGCGCCATGGAGCATGGCATGAAGCGCGTCGACGTCTTCGTCAAGGGCCCGGGCTCTGGCCGTGAGACCGCAATCCGCTCGCTCGGTGCCGTCGGCCTCGAAATCGGCCCGATCCAGGACGTGACCCCGGTGCCGCACAACGGCTGCCGTCCGCCCAAGCGTCGTCGCGTATAGGACTTAGGAGTTTATAAATGGCAAGATACACAGGCCCAATTACCAAGAAGTCGCGCCGTCTGGGCGTCGACCTCGTTGGCCACGACAAGGCGTACGACCGCCGTCCCTATCCGCCCGGCGTTCACGGCCGCGGCCGCACCAAGGAGTCCGAGTACCTCCTGCAGCTCAAGGAGAAGCAGAAGGCTCGCTACGCCTACGGTGTGCTGGAGAAGCAGTTCCGCCGCTACTACGAGGAGGCCGTGCGCCTTCCCGGAAAGACCGGCGACAACCTGCTGATCATCCTCGAATCGCGTCTTGACAACGTCATCTACCGTGCAGGCTTCGCCTCCACCCGTCGTCAGGCCCGCCAGCTGGTCTCCCACGGCCACTTCCTGGTCAACGGCAAGAAGGTGACGATCCCGTCCTACCGCGTCACTCCTTACGACATCATCGACGTCAAGGAGAAGTCCAAGGAGATCTACCCCTTCCAGGTTGCGCGCGAGACGATCGCAGAGCGGGACATCCCCGGCTGGCTCACCGTCCGCCCGCAGGCCATGCGCATTTTCGTTCACCAGCTGCCAGTCCGCGACCAGATCGTCATCGACGTCACGGAACAGCTGATCGTCGAGCTCTACTCGAAGTAAAACATCTAGCCCCGCCGTCATATAGCGGGCGGCGGGGGCCGGGAAACCGGCAAAGAAAGGCACGAAATGCTTATCGCACAACGTCCAGTTCTGACCGAAGAGAAGGTGAGCGAGTTCCGCTCACGCTTCACCATGGAGCCCCTCGAGCCTGGCTTTGGCTACACGCTCGGCAACTCCCTGCGCCGCACGCTGCTCTCGTCCATCCCGGGCGCGGCAGTTACCTCCGTCAAGATCGAAGGCAACCAGCACGAGTTCTCCACGCTTGAGGGCGTGGTCGAGGACGTCACCGAGATCGTCCTCAACATCAAGAACCTCGTACTCACCTCCGACGAGGACGAGCCCGTCGAAATGTACCTGCGCGTGACCGGCCCCGCCGAAGTCACCGCCGGCGACATCACCCCGCCCGCCGGGGTCGAGGTGCTCAACCCGGAGATGCACATCTGCACCATCAACGAGACCGGCGCGATCGACATGCAGTTCATCGTCGAGCGCGGCCGCGGCTACGTGTCGTCGATCCAGAACAAGAACCCCGACGCCGAAATCGGCCGCATCCCGGTCGACTCCATCTACTCGCCGGTTCTGAAGGTCACCTACAAGGTGGAGGCCACCCGCGTCGAGCAGCGCACCGACTTCGACCGCCTGATCCTGGACGTCGAAACCAAGCCGTCCATCACCCCGCGCGACGCCGTCGCCTCCGCAGGCAAGACCCTGGTCGAGATCTTCGGCCTGGCCAAGAGCCTGAACGAAGAGGCCGAGGGCATCGAGATCGGCCCTGCGCCGGTCGACGAGGAGACGCTCGGCGCGCTGTCCACGCCCGTAGAGGATCTGAAGCTCACCATGCGTTCCTACAACTGCCTCAAGCGCGAGGGCATCCACACCGTGGGTGAGTTGGTCGGGCGTTCCGAGCAAGACCTCCTCGACATCCGCAACTTCGGCTCCAAGTCGATCGACGAGGTGAAGGAGCGGCTGGGGGAGATGGGTCTGACGCTGAAGGATTCCGATCAGGAGTTCGACCCGATGACCGCACTGGACAACTACAACTCGTCAGAGGCTGACGAGGAAGAGAACGAAGAGCTCTAGGAGAAAAACAAATGCCCAAACCCACAAAGGGGCCGCGCCTCGGCGGCTCTCCCTCCCACCAGCGCCTGATCTTGGCGACGCTCGCCACCCAGGTGATTGAGCACGGGCGGGTAACCACCACCGAAGCCAAAGCCAAGCGCGTTCAGCCGCTGGTCGACCGGCTCATTTCCAAGGCCAAGAAGGGCGATCTGCACAACCGCCGCGTTGTGCTCAAGACGCTCCAGGGCCGCTCTTCCAAGAAGGGCAATGAGTCCAACCAGCAGTCCATCGCTCACCACCTGTTTACCGAGATCGCCCCGGCTCTGGCCGATCGCGACGGCGGGTACACGCGTGTGACGAAAATCGGGCCGCGCAAGGGCGACAACGCCCCGATGGCGATCATCGAGATCATCACCGACGCCCCGAAGAAGAAGGCTAAGAAGGCTCCGGCCAAGAAGGTCGAGAAGGCCGAAGAGGTCGCAGCCGAGGTCAAGGCCGAGGAGACAGAAGAGGCCGCCGCCGAAGAGGAAGCCGAAGCGGCTGCCGCCGCCGACGTCGCCGCTGAGGAGACCGAGGCCGAGGCCAGCGCCGCCGAGGAGACCGAAGCGGTCGCCGAGGAAGCCAAGGCCGACAAAGAGTAGTACTTCTACTTGGCAGGGACGGGTTTACACCTGTCCCTGCTTGCTTTAACCCCATAGAACTCGTAAGCGACACCTACGCCAGACCTACGGTGTACCTAAATTTCGTATCCGGCTTACTCATTGAACCCCAATG
>JAISTE010000156.1 GCA_031272825.1 Propionibacteriaceae bacterium
TGCTGTTGCTCCCGGCTACGTGGCGACGGACAACACCCAGGCCCTGCGCGACGATCCGGCCCGCTCGGCGTCGATCCTCTCGCGTATCCCCGCCGGACGCTGGGCGAAGGCCGACGACATCTCCGGCGCCGTCCTATTCCTGTGCTCCCATGCAGCGGACTACGTAAACGGCATCATCCTCCCGGTAGACGGCGGCTGGCTCGTCGCGTAGCGCGAGTCCGCTTCCCGTCTCGAGGAGCTTGCGACGAATAGACGGCGGCTGGCTCGTGGCCTGACGGATTGACCCCACAACCCCAAAATCTTCACTTGTGGGGCTGTGGGGTCACTTTTCGCCTCGATTTACCCACCTAATGGCCCGAAATTGACGCCAAATCCCCACAACAACCAGATTTTGCGTTGTGGGTTCAATCCGACGCCAAACTCCAGAACTCGTACACCCCCGGCTACACTCGACGCCGTGGAAAAGCCGACGGACGAAGACCTGCAGATCATCGAGCAGCAGCTGGGCCGCGTCCCCAGAGGGGTTCTTGGTATTGCCTGGCGCAACACCCAGGGTGAGCCGGGTGTGATCGTCACGCATCCAAGAGTCGGCGGAAAGCCGTTCCCGACTTTCTACTACCTGACCGACCCCGACGTCGTGAAAGGCTGCTCTCAGCTCGAATCCACCGGCTACATGAAGGAACTGAGCGCCCAGCTCGCCGAGAATCCCGAACTGGCTGAGCAATACCGCCAGGCCCACGAAAGCTACCTATCCGACCGCGAGCAGATCGAATACGTCGAGGAAATCTCCGGCTACAGCGCGGGTGGAATGCCCGACCGGGTGAAATGTCTCCACGCGCTGATAGCCCATGCCCTTGCCAAGCCGGGAATCAACCCGATTGGAGAGTTGGCCGTCGAGAGGCTTGGGCTGCGCTGAAACCGCCTACAGCCGGGGCAGGCTGGGATGGGCGTCACAAGCCAACCGCCGAAAAGACACCCCTCAGCCGCTAAAGAAGGGCGCTGGTATGCCTCCGGGCGCAAGCAAGGGGGCCAACGCGGGGACATTGCGGATAAACCAATAGGCGATGATCGTCAACAAGATCCCCATAACCGCCCAGCCGGGAATCAGGCGTTTCGGTGTCTTTCGCCACCCGTAGATGCGGGCCGCCCAACTAATCCAGGCATAGATAAGAAACGGAAGAGCAACTACAAGCGCGGGATTCATATTCCATGCACCAAGCAGATCACCCTCGGTAAGCGCGTGTATGGCCCGCAGCGAGCCGCAGCCGGGACAGTAGAAACCGGTTATCCACAGGGAAGGGCAGGAAGGGTAATGCCCCGGCTGGTTGGGGTCGATTTTGTGAAGGACGATGGCAGCACCAACCACAGCGAATCCCACCCCGATAGGCAGAAAGCGGTAAACCCGGACGCGCCAACGCACGGGCTGCCCCAACGCAGGTCTTAGACGTTGTGAAGGGGCAATTGCCCGCGCGCCCGAGCGGATAGTGAACCCCAATCTAGGTACAGCTTTAGCTTCCGATTCCTAGAAGTTTTGAGCCTCCAAGAGCGTAGTAGATTATGTAAAAAACTACGCCGGCGACGGCGCTGATGATTGCGAATAGCCTGGCTTTATCGGATGAGTCCTTCGCACCCGCGTAGTCCCCAGTGTTCCACTTCGAGTTCACCTGAGCGGCGAAGATAATCGAAGCGACCCCGAGTGGAAGGCAGCACAAAAGCGTAACTACAATCGACCAGACGAGATAGTTCTTTGGCGGTTCGCCAGGATTGGTGTATCCATAAGGCTCTTGAGGCGGTATGTTGCCGCCGTACGGTTCGGACATGCGGTTCCCTTTCGTTATTGCATAGAGAATATCGAAAATGCTTGAGAAATGTGGTCGTTTCGACGACGCTGCTCAGAATGCAAGATCGTGAACCATTCGTCGGGTAGTTTTGCTTGCCTCGCGGTGTTCTCAGCAGATGACGCCGCGGCCAGGCAGTGGTGGGCGGCGAAACGGTTCACAATCTCGTCTGTGCTGGTCGACGTTTGCCCGCCCGCGGGCTCGCTTACAATCATGCACTAGGCTTGAGGTCGGATTTGGAGATGCAATGGCAACAAACTTCGCGGCAATCGATTGTGGCACGAACACCGTCCGCATCCTGCTGACCAAGCTCAAGAACGGGCGGGTCAAGGAGCTGGATCGTCGGCTCGTGATCACCCGGCTCGGCCAGGGGGTCGACGCCACGGGCAAGTTCAACGAGGAGGCCCTGGAGCGCACGTTCGAGGCGCTGGATTCGTTCGCCGAAGAGATCGAGCAGGTCGGCGGGGCCACTACACGGGTTGTTGCCACTTCGGCTGCCCGCGATGCTTCCAACTCCCAAGCCTTCTTCGAGGGGGTGCGCGAGCGCCTGGGCGTCGATCCGGAGATCATCCCCGGCGAGGAAGAGGCCAAGCTGAGCTTCACAGGTGCGGTCGCAGCGCTGCCGCAGCTGGATTCCCCGGTGCTCGTGATGGACATCGGCGGCGGTTCTACTGAGCTTTCCCTGGGCGACGCCAAGGGTGGCATCGAGCAGGTTGCCTCGCTCGATATGGGTTCGGTTCGCATCCGCGAGCGTTTCCTCGCCTCCGACCCGCCCACCAAGCCCGAAATCCAGGCCGCGCGCGCCTACATCCGCGAACTCATTGATTCATCCGAGCTCGACTTCTCCGAGGTCTACACGTTCGTGGGCGTCGGCGGCACGGTGACGACCCTCTCGGCCATCAACCAGGGCCTGACCGAGTACGACCGCGAACAGGTTCACGATTCCATCATCACCCCCGAGGAACTCAAGGCACTGAACGCCCGCTTCCTCACCACCCCGATCTCCGCGATCAACGAGATTCCTACGATGGAGCCCGGAAGGGCCGACGTCATCACTGCCGGATGCCTCATCGCCCGCGAGATTTCCCGGGTAGTGGGTCTGCCGCTGCGTGTCAGCGAGGCAGACCTGTTAGACGGCATCATCGCCGGTTTGATCGTGAAGTAAACCCGGCCCCCGTAGCCCAATGGCAGAGGCAGGCGGCTTAAACCCGCTCCAGTGTCGGTTCGAATCCGATCGGGGGTACTAACTCAGGCGTCGAACGACGCCACCCCAAAGTCAGCGCTCAGGCCACCAGATCCGAGTAATCGGGGTGCTTGCGCAGCCAGGAGAGCACGAATGGGCACAGCGGCCAGATCTTTCCGCCCTTAGCGCGCACATCGTCCAACGCGAACTGCACGACCTTGGCGGCCAGCCCTTGCCCCTCGTACGCGGGCTCGGTCTCGGTGTGGTCGAAGATCGAGATATTTCCGTTTTGGGTGAAGTGAGTGAGGGCCGCGAGCTTGCCGTCGATGTCGACCTCGTACCAGCTCTGCTCTTCGTTGAGTTTGATCTCTTCCATATCCCGAGCCTATACCCGAGAAGCGGCAATCACTGAAAAGGGTTGGGATGGGTGTTGGCAAGCCGATTCGCGGCCTGGGTGTAAGCAAAAACAGCTGTGCCCCGGCGCGAACCGGGGCACAACAGTGAATATTGGACGTTCACCGCTTGACGGTCACGTTCTTAGTAACGGACGTCTTCTTCGCCTGCGGAGAGGTCTTCGCGGGCTTGAAGGTGACGGTGTACTTGGCGGTCACCTTGGAGGACGTATAGCTGTTAAGCCCGGTAATTCCGTAGTAGGTGGTCTTACCTGCCACCACTGGGATGGACACCTTGCTGGTATTCGTTGCTGAACCCATGCACTCGTCCTCAGTCAGAGGAGTCTTCGAGGTGCAGGCGTAGCCCACATTGCCCGAACCGCGGGTGTTACCCCGGCCTTTGAAGGTAATGGTGATGCTGCCGTCGACCTTCACGTTCCCGGCCTTCACCGTGGCCGAAATGTAGTAGTTAGTCTGCATCTTCATGTTCTTGGGAAGGCCCGAGATCTTGATCGTCGCGCTCAACGCCGGAATCTTCTTCTTGGAAGACGCCTTGGTAGCGGTGTTGTAGCCCTCCTTAGTACCGACGGCCACGAGCTTGATCTTCTGGCCGGCATCCTTGGCCTTGATCTTGTAGGAAGCACCGTTCTTCACCAGCTGGTCGCCGACGTACCACTGATACGACGTCGAAACCTTCTTGACGTTCCACTTGAATTTCTTGGCGGCAACCTTGGCCTTCAGCGTCTTTCCAACCTTTGCCGTTCCGACGATCGTCACCTTGGACTTGGCCTTGGGAGCTGCTTCCAGCGGCGTGCAGCCCTCGGCGGGAGCGGCGGGATCGCAGTAATCAGCATGCGCTGCCGGCGCGCTCATAAGCAGCCCTGCGGACAAAGCCGTCACTGCTGCTAGGGAAATGAACTTGGATGTCCACTTCATAGATTCATCCTTTCGTTAGGGTATGTGCCGCGAGCCTTGGGGGCTTTCCTCACCACAACTGCACGTCACTCGCCAACAATGATGGCATCCATTAGCAGTATTTGTCAGCCTGTCTCGATAGCTCTATCGATTGAGTTGGTAACTCAGGTGTCATCAGGATGAATCGACGGAAGAGCGTCAGACGTCGTCCTCAATAGAGGCGTCCAGGGTCAGGGTTCTGGGCGGTGCTTGATCCCCGCTGAGCTTGCGGGTGACCAGCACATCGCAGGAGGCATGCCCGACGACCTGGTCAGATACCGAGCCGAGCAGCAGCCCGGAGAAGCCGCCCGAGCCGCGGGTGCCGACCACGATCATCTCCGAGGTTTCGGAGGCGCGGATGAGCTCACGCCCGGCGGCGCCGTGGGGTACGGAGAAGATGACTTCGACCTCGGGGAATTCGGCGATGATCGCGGCGGTTTGCTCCTTGACCTGCGCCAGCACCGCCTCGGCGAACTCTTCGATCGGCGGCACATACCCCTTAGACCAGTTAGCAGGACGCGGCGCGTTAGAAATCGACCACGCCCGGATAACCCGCACCGGCAACGCCAAACGCCTGCCCATCTGCAGCCCCTTGCGCAGGGCCGTCTTAGAGAACTCGGAACCGTCAAACCCGACGGTAATGGGGAGCTGTTCCATGTAAGCCTCCTTGCCTCGGCACGAGTCTAACGCGCGATTGGGCGTGGGTGGAACGGGATTCTTTTCTGGTCGTCCTGCGCGGAGTGACGCGGGGCTCTCCTCTGGTCGTCCTGCGCGGAGTGACGCGGGGCTCTCCTCTGGTCGTCCTGCGCGGAGCGTAGCGGAGTCGCAGGATCTTGGTGTGGGTTGGGGGAGAGATCCTGCGACTGCGCGCAGGATGACGAGGTAAGGGCCAGGGACGAGGTAAGGGCCAGGGACGGGGTAAGGGCCAGGGACGGGGTAAGGGCCAGGGACGAGGTAAGGG
>JAISTE010000103.1 GCA_031272825.1 Propionibacteriaceae bacterium
GCGGTTCGTCGCGCCCCGGCGAGTGGAATAAGATGAGCGCGTGACTGAATCGGTGGAACCCAAAGCCCGCATCCTGCTTTACTCGTCCGACCACAACACCCGCGACTCTGTGAAGCTCGCGCTGGGAACCAAGCTGGCCGACGACCTGCCTGAACTCGAAATCTTCGAGGTCGCCACCGAGCCTGAAGTTTGGCGTCACGTCGACAAGGAGCACTTCGATCTGCTCATCCTCGACGGCGAAGCCAACCCCTCTGGCGGGGCCGGAATCGCGTTCACTACCAAGAACGAGTACAAGGATCCGCCGCCCGTCCTGCTGCTGGTCGCGCGCGTGCCCGACGCCTGGATCGCCACCTGGTCCAAGGCCGAGGCCGTCGCCTTGATGCCGATCGACCCGTTCAAGTTCGCCAAGCAGGTCGAAGAGCTGCTGCGCGCAGAGCTCGCCTTCGAAAACTAGAGCGAGCGTTACGCAGGCTCATCACCCTCAACGCCAGGGGCCATGATCTTCGGCGCCCGGATGCAGAACCCGAGTATCGCCAAAACCCCTAGCGCCCCGCAGATGTAGTAGCACGCTCGCGCCCCTAGCCCTTCGACCAGCGGCGCGAGCAGAGCCAGCCCAACCGGGTAGGGCAAGCACATCACCACGTTCACAAAGCTCATCATCCTGCCCAACATCGATTCCTCGACGTTCTCTTGCAGCACCGTGTTTCCCACCGCTTCGACGCCCGGCAACAGCAATCCCCCGACGGCCATGAGCGCGGCAAACCACCACACGTTCGGCGACCAGCCCATCACCAGGATCACCGCCTCGAAGCACATGCACACGAGCAGCATCATCGCCATCCGGTCTTTCAGCCCGCCCCAAGCGGCCAGCACCGCTCCGCCGACGATCGCCCCGACGGCGAACACCATTTCCGATACCGCCAGCATCCACGCTTCTGACCCGAAGGACTCGGTGATGAACACCGGGGAGTAGCCGATGGGACAGGCGAAGAACAGGGTCTGCGGCACGATTAGCAAGATCGTGCGGGCGATCTTCGGGTGCGCACGCAGATAACGCCAAGCCTCGACGACGCCCGCAACCAGCCGCACCGGATCAGTAGGGTCGTTCTCATCTTGGGCACCAGCGTCAGGTGTTTCGTCGGCAAGCCCGGCATCGCCGCCTACGGAGCCACCGGCGGAAATCCCATCTCGCCAGGCACATTCATCCGACGGAACACCGGCAACACCATCCCCACCGGCTCTAGCCGTTTCTTCCGAATCCACCTGGTTTCCATCTAGCAGGTCAACACTCCCCGGCGCTGCCCGCATCCCCGGTTTCCGCTCCTGCGATCCCTGACCAGACTTCCCGACGGCCGTGATCGGCAGCGGCAGAACGAAAGCTATCCCGACTACGGCAGTTATGACGTCGATGAGGAGAATTTGCCCCAGCTCCATGAAGGTGACCAACGCGGCCGCCAGTGCAGGTGCGGCGGTGTAGACCAGCATCTGGATGGCCCCGTACACCGAGTTGAACCGCATCAGGTGTTCTTTCGGCACGATCATCGGCACTGCTGCCAGCGCCGCCGGGTTCTGCACGCCAACCCCGATCCCGCGCACCACCTGCACGACGACGATCACCCACAGATCCGTGAACCCGGCCAGCCAGGCCATCCCCAAAACGGCTGTGGCCAGCGCAACCACCGCATCCGGGGCGACGATCAGCCACTTGCGGTTGTAGCGGTCGGCCCACACTCCGGCAGGCAGCGCCAGCAGAGCGATCGGAAGATTCGACGAGATGATGGAGATGGCGAACTCGGATGCGTGCCCGGCAAGAGCCAAGTGAAACGCGATCGCGTACCCCACGATGGACGAGCCGAATTGGCTCATGCCCTGCCCCGCCACGTACAGGATCGCGTTTCGTCGCCACTTCACCACCGGGCCATCTAACCAACTACACGACGGACGCACTTGAGAAACCCGAAATCGTCACCAAATAGAAATGCGCGGGTGCGAGTGGGCGGATGCGGCGACGGCCAGAAACGGAGATCCCGCGACTGCGCGCTAGATGACGGTGGGGGATACGAAGGACGGCGGGTAGGGGTTCCGAAACCACAAGAGCAGTTCCTCCGCCCCTGCGGAAGCGAGAGCGGCTCGGGGAGGCGGGAAATGGAGATCCCGCGACTGCGCGCGGGATGACGAGGCAGGGAATTGCGCGGGATGACGAGGTGGAGAGTTGCGCGGGATGACGAGGTGGAGAGTTGCGCGGAATGACGAGGCAGGGAGTTGCGATAGATGACGATCCGGGGCCCCGCCCGCATCAGATTCGGTGCCCCGCACACAACCGGACTAGGCTTGCCAAGTGCCCGCGCCCTCGGGAGCATGGGCACAGAAGATCTCACAACAAGGAGCGAGATGGCACTCTTGGAATCCCCGTTGAACGAACGTCATGTAGCGCTGGGCGCAAAATTCGCCGAGTTCGGCGGCTGGTCGATGCCGCTGCAGTACTCCGGGATCGTCGCGGAGCACAAGGCGGTTCGCGAGGCCGTGGGCCTGTTCGACGTTTCGCACCTGGGCAAGGCCACTGTGATCGGCCCGGGTGCGGCCGAGTTCCTCAACCGCTGCCTGACCAACGATCTCGACAAGATCGGCTCCGGCAAGGCCCAATACACGCTTTGCTGCAACGACGAGGGCGGCACCATCGACGACCTGATCGCCTACCGGCACAACGACGACGACATCTTCTTGATCCCGAACGCCGCCAACACCGCCGCGGTGGTGGCCCGGCTCACCGAATACGCGCCCAAGGAAGTGAAGATCACCAACCGCCACCGCGAGTATGCGGTCTTGGCGCTGCAGGGCCCGAAATCCCCCGACGTTCTGTACGCCCTCGGCCTGCCCTCCGACCACGGCTACATGTCTTTCACCCGCTCCGAGTTCGACGGCACGCTCCTCACGGTCTGCCGCACCGGCTACACAGGCGAGCACGGCTACGAGCTGGTCATGCGCTCCGAGGAAGCCTGGAAGATCTGGGACGCCCTGATGGAGGCCGGCGAACCCTTCGGCATCCTGCCCGCCGGCTTGGGCGCGCGCGACACTCTGCGCACCGAGATGGGCTACCCGCTGCACGGGCACGAGCTGTCCACGTCGATCTCCCCGGTCGAGGCCGGGGCCGGCTGGGCGGTTGGCTTCAAGAAGCCCGAGTTCTGGGGTTCCGAGGTGCTCAAGGCCCAGAAGGCCGACGGCCCCGCCCGCAAACTCTTCGGCTTGAAGGCCGTGGGGCGCGGCATCCCCCGCCCCGAGATGCAGGTACTGACAGACGGTGAAGAGATCGGCGTGGTGACGTCGGGTACCTTCTCCCCGACGCTGCAGGTAGGTATCGCGCTCGCACTTCTTTCCCCCGACGTCACCCCCGGGGATCGCGTCGAGGTGCAGGTGCGCAACCGCCGCGAACTCTTCGACGTTGTGAAGCCGCCGTTCGTGGCATCGCACGTGCGCTGAACGTCGGCCAAGTATCATTGACCCCCAGAGAGGATCCAAGTGGGACTACTTAAACCATACGAGCGCGACGACGCCCAGGCCGAGCCCGAAGTTCACGACGAGCAGCTGCCGAAGGGGCAGAGCCCGAAGAAGGGCGCCCCGACCCCGAAACGCAACGAGTCGGAGGCCGAGCGCAAGGCCCGCCTCAACCCGGTGCTGACGAAGAAGGAAGTCAAGGCCAAGGAGCGCGAGCTGCGGCGCGTCGAGCAGGCGAAGGAATGGGACAAGATCGAGAACACGCCGAGCCGCGTTCTCATGCGCGACTGGGTGGATTCGCGCCGGGGTATCTCGTCGTTCGCCATGCCGCTGATCATGGTGATGCTGCTGTTCACCTTGATTCCGAGCTTCCTGACCGGGATGCTGCCCACCGAGACGCTGATCCAGGTGACCCAGGTCGTTATGTACGCCACCTGGCTGGTGATGCTGGCCATCGTCGTCGATCTGTTCTTCATGTGGCGCGGCTTCAAGAAGATCGCGGCCGACCGCATCCCAGATACTCCCTTGAAGGGCCTGCTTTCGTACGGCATCTCCCGCTCAATCAACATCCGCCGCTGGCGTCAGCCCGCGGCAAGGGTCAAGCCCGGGGACAAGATCTAGGACGACGGACGAACTGCGGTAAGCCGTCCCTTGTGGCTCTGCCTACCCCCAAGTAGAGTGAACAGCATCTGCGAGAGTAGGAGCTGAGATGTTCACTTGGACGACAGAACCCCCGATAGCGCAAGACGCCGCCCGCGACTTAGGCCTGGATCTCCCCTTCGACACCCAAGAAGACGCCGAGACCTGGATTAGCGACGCCTACCAAGAGCTTCAAGAAGCTGGCGCCGAGCAGGTGGTGCTGTGGAACGGCGACCAGCGGGTGTACTCAATGGACTTGGGAGAAGACTTCTAAGCAAGGGTTGGTGAGTTGCCCGCCCCGGATCAAGTCCGGGGACGAGCAGGTTCAAGTCCGGGGCGGGTAGTGTGCGTTCCGTTCTCTCCAACAATCAACGATTCGCGCGCCCAGCAACCTGAGAACATGTCCTGCCCACTTGGCCCGGGGGTGTTGGGGGTCGTCCCCCAACATGATTGAGAACGTTTTAGCGCTAAAGGATTAGGTTTCCCTAAGCACGCGCGCTAGACTCGTGCCTGCGTCGTTAAGGAGGAATCATGACCGCACTCGTTGAAGAAGTTATCACCACGGATCTCGCCCTCACTGAAGCTGCCGCTGACAAGGTGAAGGAGCTGTGCGAGGCCGAGGGCACCCCCCTGATGAATCTGCGTATCGCAGTGGCCCCGGGCGGTTGCACCGGAATGCGCTACCAGCTCGCGCTCGACGACGAAGACCTGGCGGGCGACGTCAAGAAGGAGTACTTCGGCGTGACGCTGGTCACCGATGAGGGTTCCTACCCGTACCTCAAGGGTGCGACCATCGACTTCGTGAACACGATCGAGCAGGTCGGCTTCACGATCGACAACCCGAACGCCACCCAATCTTGCGGCTGCGGCAAGTCTTTCTGCTGAAGCCCAGTTGATCCCATCAAAAGCTGGCGGCCGCCCGGCCGCCAGCTTTTCTGTGCGCGCTAACAATTCCGGTGCCCGCAACTTCCGGCGATCCTACCTGTCATCCTGAGTTTCCTCGCTCGTCATCCCGCGCGCAGTCGCGGGATCTCCTTTCCAGCCCACCCCGGCAACAGAACCTGTCACTACGCGCAGGATGACGATGCGGGTGCGGCCAGCTAGCTTTCCAAGCCCAATCCGTACCCCACCGCCCGACCCAAAGGCCCTCCCAGGGTTACAACCGCGCTCCCAACCCGGCTCAGCCCAAAGCCTGCAAAATCCGGGCAAAAGATAACTTTTCGGTATCAATCCCGCTCATCGGGGCACATTTTCGCAAAAACGCTTGTCCGGGTGCCCTAATCTGGTCGTGGGTCTTTTGTTGAATGGGTTCTGGTTGGGCCGAACCAACCACCAAAAACGCCCGGGGGGCTGCACGGATCACCTGTAGCCCCCCGGAGCATTTAACGGCCCGGCAGCCACCCCCCGACGCACACCCCGCTCTTGCCCGCTGGGGAACGATATGCCGAACACCAATAACCCCGAACGACCACACTTCTGCGGAAGGAACCGTCACGCAGCGTCGCCAAAGCTACACAGAGCCCCAGCACAGATGCTGCGGATGAATATCACCTGCGTGCCGGTTCAATTTGACTGACGGTGTTCACAGGCGTAGGTTGAGGATTGAATTACAGTTCAAAGGAATACAAATGAAGAGAACCCCGAGATTATCCCCGCCCAGGCGGAACCAGTTAGCGTTTGCGCAATGCCGCAGCGCCCAATGCCTTGGGCTGCTTTCGTGACTTGGGTTGCCCGAACCGTTATCGCAGTCGCCCTACCGGTTCGGCACCATGAGCACATGCATCTGCCCTTGTCCTTGCCAGAACCATCCCACACGTCAACATACACCGCAGAGAGGCGTGAGAAATGAGCTCTACACTATCCAGATTTGCCAAAAACCTGCTCTTATTTGCTTCGGCTATCTTCGCGGCAGGATTAATCCTGTACTTTATCGGACGTTTGGATATGCCCTACTATTTGCTGCTTGCTATACCGTCATGTTTATTAATGGCAGCACTAGCCACATTTTTACAAATCCATAGATAGCCATTTTCTTGTGCGAGGCGCCAAAGGAACAGCTCTCAATGGTGCCCCACGAGACTCACACCTCTTTCGCGGCCTGCCGCGCGATCGAAGACAGCGCCACGGCCAGCACCAAGATGCCGCCCTTGAAGATGTACTGCCAGAACACCGGCGTCCCCAACAAGCTCAGCCCATTGAAGCCGATGTTCACGATCAACACGCCCACAAGCGTCCCGACGATGTGGAAGGAACCGTCGCGCAGCGTCGCCGAACCGAGAAACACCGCCGCGAACGAGTCCATAAGATAACCGTCAGCGGCGGACTGGGTACCCGACCCAAGGAACGACGCCAACATCAAGCCCGCCAGCGCCGCCCCGCACCCGGCGATCCCAAACGCGATGTTCTTCGTGCGGTCAACGCGCACGCCCGCCAGCCGCGCGGCCTCCTGGTTCGCTCCGACGGCCTGGATGCGCTGCCCGAGCGCGGTTCGGTTGAGCAGTACCCACAACAGCGCGAGCACTATCAGCATGATCCAGATCGGATTCTGTACGCCCAGCGTGCGCCCAAGCGTAATCTGCTTGAACTCTGCGGGAACTGACGTAATCGGCGAACCCTGCGTGTACCCGTAGGTCAGCCCGACGAGCATTGTGCCGACGCCCAGGGTCGCCACCACCGCATTCACCTTGGCCTTAGTCACCAACAGGCCGTTCACAAGCCCGATCACCGCCCCGATTGCCAGCATCGCGGCGATCGCAACCGGGATCGGGAAACCGCTGCGGACGATCATCCCCGTGCACAGCACCCCGGCCAGCGAGGCGTGGTAGCCCACCGACAGATCGAACTCTCCTACCACCAACACGAGAGTCAAAGCAGATGCGATTATGGCCGTCATCGCCGATTGGTTGACGACCGCGAGCACGTTCGTCATGGAAAGGAAAGAGTGTCTTGGGGAGAGCGCCCAAAACAAGGCGATCATCGCAGCCATCGCGATCAGCGTGCCGTACTTGGACACCACCGTCAGCGAAATTTTCAGTGCATTGTTGGTTTGGGCGGGCATTATTCCCCCTCGCTTTCGCGGTTGAAGCTCAGTTCGAGAATCCGAGCCTGTGTGATTTCTTGGCCTTGCAGCTCCCCTGCCACCCGGCCCTCAGCCATGACGACCACGCGGTCGCACAGCACCTCTAGTTCCTCGTTGTCTGAGGAGATGGCGAGCACCGCCGAACCCTCAGCTGCGAACTGGCGAACAAGCCTATGGATTTCCGCACGCGCACCTACGTCGACGCCGCGCGAGGGTTCGTCGAGTATCAACAGCTGGGGACGGTCGACCATCCACCTCGCCAGCGCCACTTTCTGTTGGTTTCCGCCCGAGAGTTTCCCGGCCTTGACGCCCACGTTGGGTGCTTTCACCGTGACCAGATCGGCGGCGGCCTGCGCGCGTTCCCTGCCCTTGCGCATCTTCAACCATGGCAGCCACCTGGCCCTGAGCTCGGAGATCGTTGCGATGTTGATGTTAAAAGCGATGGACTCTTCCAAGAAGATGCCCTGTGCCCGTCGTTCCTCCGGCACCAGCCCGATACCCTTGGCGACGGCGTCGGCAGGCTCGGCGAACCGCACCGGTTTGCCTTGATAGAGCACCCTTCCCGACGTCAGTTTCTCGGCTCCGTAGATGATCCGGGCCAGCTCGGTTCGGCCCGCACCAACCAGCCCGCCAAGCCCGACGACCTCCCCGGCACGCACCTCCAGGCTTACGTCCCTGAGCTTCTTGCGATCGGAAACCGACTCGACGGCCAGCACCGCTTCCCCAACGACGGCCGCGGACTCGCTTCGCCCCACCGTCTCTACCTCACCGCCGACGATCGCCCTCACCAACTCAGGTTTGCTGAGCTTTCGCCCGACAGCGGACTCGACAGTCTTCCCGTCGCGGAAAACGGTGACATCGTCACAAAGCCCGGCAACCTCGTCGAGCCGGTGGGAGACGAACACCACCGCCTCCCCGTCGTCGGTCAGCGAACGGATGATCGCGTGCAGCTTCCCCGCCTCCTGGGCCGACAGCGACGCCGTAGGCTCGTCCATCGCGATCATCCGCGATTCACCCATGAGCGCCCGACCGATCATCACAAGCCATTGGTCTGCTGTAGTCAGGTCGTCGACGAGCGTAGTGAGCGAAAACTGCATCCCCACCCTTTCGGCGACGGCCTGTGCCCGTGCCCGCAGCGGACGCCAGTCGATGATGCCCGCGTGCGTGTGCGGTTTGATGCCGAGGGCCATGTTGCGCAGCACGTCCCAACCGGGGATCAGGCTCATCTCCTGGTGGATGAAGGCCAACCGCAGGTTGGAAGCGGCGGTGGGCGAGCCGATCTCTACTGCTTTTCCGTCGATCAGGATTTGGCCCGAATCAGGCAGGACGGCACCGGCGAGTACCCGGATCAGCGTAGATTTTCCGGCGCCGTTTGCACCCACTAGGCCGTGTACCGCGCCGGGGCGCAGGGTGAGCGAAACCTCACTCAGCGCCTGCACCCCGCCAAAGGCCTTAGAGACCTTGTCAACTTGGATTTCCCCGTACATCTTCAGCCCGCTATTCCTGCATGGCTTCCGGGTGGTCTTTGATGAACTGTTCGACGTTGTCCTTGGTCACCAGGATGCCGGGCACGTCCACAGACTGCTGCTCCCAGCTGTCGCCCGCCTCGATGACCTTCAGACCGGTCTCAAACATGTTCTTACCTTCGGCAACCGCATCCTCGTAAGTGGTGGCGGTCAGCTCACCGGCTTGTACTGCCTCGATAGCGGGCTTAGAGCCGTTGATCCCGTATGTGAGGACGTCCGTGCGGCCAGCTTGCTTGATCGACGCGACCGCGCCGAGCGTTGGATCTTCCCAGCAGCCCCAAACGGCGTAGTTACCTTCGCCCTCGGGGTTGGCGGCCAGCCACGCCGTCGCGTACTGGGCGGCATCTTCGGCGTACCCGGGGATATTCACCTCGTTCTTGGTGACCTCAATATTCGGGTAATCCTTGAGAATCTCGTCGAACACGGTCTCGCGGTCGCGGCACACCTGACCGGTGCGATAGGTAAGGGCGAGCACTTTCCCGTTCGGGCCGATCTTTTCGATCATGTCCTTCGTGCCGGGTTCCGCGAAGGGGCCGCCGTCGCCGGTGGTGAAGGCCACGCCGTCCGCCAAACCGCCGCCCCAAGTAACGACTGGAATATTGGCGTCGTTAGCGGCTTGGATTCCCGCACCGAGCGAGGTGGCGGGGAACACGAGATCAAAGATGAGCGACGCTCCCTTGGACGCAAAGTTCACCATAGCCTGGTTTCCGGTGTCGGCGTTTCCCTGAGCGTCGACGACCTCAACCGTCCATCCCGCTGCCTCGGCAGCTTCGGTGGCACCTTTGATGGTCGATGCGTTGAGTGCGTCGGTTGCGGTGATCGAGACGATGCCGAGCAGTTTCTTTTCGCCGCCGTCCCCCTCGCCGGAGCATCCGACGGTTGTGAGCGCAGCGGTGGCCGCCAGCGCGAGTGCTGCAAACTTGAGTGTTTTCATTGTTCTTCCTTGTGGTTGTTCTAAAGCCGGGAGCTGGTGCCCGCGGCAAGGGATAGTTCGGCAAGGGAGAGGTTGTCGTCGTCCTTGCGCGACGGCCAGCGGTCGAAGACTGCCGGCTCGTGGGAAATGATGAGATGGTTGGAATCGGTCGCGGCGTGCAGCATTTCGTCGATACCGCGAATCAGGTTCCACGCCGAGCCGCCCGCCAGGCCCACGGGAACATAGGTTCCGTCGCCGCCAAAACCTTCGGCGTTTTCGTACGAGTACATGTTGTCGCCGGTGACTACCCATTTGGCGTCGGAATTCTCGATCAGGATGTACTGGGAGCCGAGCGTGTGGGTGTCTTCCAAAGTGACGGCCGTGATCCCGGGCAGCACGACGCTCGCGCCCTTTTCCAGGAGCACCAGCCGACCGTCGGCCTTGAGCTGGACCAGTTGTTCGACGTCGTTCGGGTCGAGCGCTCCGAGGATCGTGCGGAACAGATGGATGTTGTCGAGCGCCCACTGTGAGCCCTCCAGTTCGCAGCGCTGGATGTAGAACGTCGCGTTCGGGAAGTGCCGCATGGCACCGATGTGGTCGAAGTGGGCGTGGGTGAGGATGATCGTGTCGATCTCCTCGGGGCTCACCCCAATCTTGCCGAGGACTTCTGCGGGGGAACGCCAGTCGGTGATGTTGTCGCGGACGGCGATTTCTCCGTTTGAGCCCTCCATGTCGTGGCCGCAGTCGAACAAGATCTTGTGGCCGTTGCCCTCGGCGTAGGTGTAGCTAAAGGCCAGCGGGCGGGTGCCGAGGTTGACCTTGCCGTAGAAGGTCCAGCCGAGCGGCTGGGTCAGGCAGTGAGAGTATTCCAGCATCCAGAGCGAGTAATCGTCCCCCATGCGGCACCTCCTTGTGTCTCGTGGTTTTCCCTAGAGAAAACGGTTTCTAAACGTTTACAGAAAAGATACGGGTAAGGGCGATGGGCGTCAAGCGGTGTTATCGGATTGTTATAAACGGGGTTGGTGGGGTGGCTTCACGAATGCTGGCGAGAAGCCCCCAGCTCACGCCCGCCGTTGGGACGAACCCCGAATCACGAGCGTCGGAGGGAGAATCACACGCTGGGCGCCGCTCTTGTCGCCGTCGATGCGCGAAGCCAGAAGCCGGGCCGCCGTGTCGCCCATCTTTGCCGTGGGTTGGGCGATCATCGTCATTGCCGGGTGTACCAGCTCGGCCCAGGTGTCGTCGTCGGTTCCAACCATGCCGACCGGTGCGCCGAGGTATTGCACCGCCTGGAACATGCCCACGCTAAGCCTGGCGTTGAGCGCAAACAGCGCGTCGGGGCGGTCGGCGCGAGTGAGCAGCATGTGCGCGGCCGACCTGGCCGCAGCCGCAGTTGGCTCGACGCGGGCGATGTCGCGCTGCGCTACCGCCAGCCCGGCGTTCTTCATTGTTTCGAGGAAGCTGAGCAGCCGCAGTTGCCCCGCACTTTGGTGTTCGGGGCCCACGATGACAGCCGGCCTGGTGAAGCCGCGCTCAATGAGATGCTTGGCGACCATCTGCCCCGCCTGCGCATTGTCCGAGAGGACGACGTCCCCATCAAACCCCTCCACCTCGCGGTTTACAAGCACTTTCGGTATTCCGTTTAGCGGCGAGAGGTCGGATCGCTGAGGATCGACGGCGGTAATTACCACGCCGGAAACGCGGTGGGAGTTCGCAGCCTTGAGGTATTGAGCCTCGCGGTCGAGCTGCTCGTGGGTATTGGAGAGCATGAGCGCGGCGCCGTTCTCAATGGCCACAGTCTCGGCGGCCTCGACTACCGCCGAATAGAACACGTTCAACTCCGGCACCACGATGTTCCACAGGTCGTTGCGGGTTCCGGAGAGCGCGCGACCGATCTGATCGGGCACGTAACCCAGTTCGGCGGCCGCGGCTTCCACCCGCGCCACCAGCTCCGGATCGACGCCCGGATAGTGGTTGATCGCCCGCGACACCGTCGCGATGGACACCCCGGCACGCGCGGCGACATCTCTGATCGTCACCCGCCCGCTGGCCCGAGACATCAAACCTCCAGAAAACGTTTACCCGCACAATAGCGGATGTCGGCGGGTATTGCCTGTCAGTGGACTTGGGGCAGGTGCGGGCGGGACAAGTGTGACTGCGCGTCTAACCGTCTTTCGAGCGTCGGCTAAACGTCCAGTTCTTTCCCCGTGAGCCTACGGTAGGCGTCGAGGTAGCGCTCGCGGGTGGCGGCCACTACTTCGTCGGGCAAAGCAGGCGGCGGCACGTCGGATCCCTTGTCCCAGCCAGATTCTTTACTCAGCCAGTCGCGGACGTATTGCTTGTCGAAGCTCGGCTGCGGGCCGCCCGGGGCCCAAGTTTCGGCGTCCCAGAACCGGGAGGAATCGGGGGTGAGCACTTCGTCACCGAGCACGATCGTGCCGTCTTTTCTAAGACCGAACTCGAACTTGGTATCGGCCAGGATGATGCCGCGCTCGCGGGCGATCTCCTCAGCCTTCGAGTAAACGGCCAGCGAGACGTCCCGCAGCTTCTCAGCCAGGCCCTCCCCGAGCTGGCCAACGACGTACTCGAAGGAGACGTTCTCATCGTGCAGGCCGATCTCGGCCTTCGTCGACGGGGTGAAGATCGGCTGGGGCAGCTTGGAACCGTCGGTCAGGCCGTCAGGCAGCGGGATTTCGCAAACCGTGCCCGAGCGCTTGTACTCGGCCAGCCCGGAGCCGGTCAGGTAACCGCGGACAATCGCCTCAACCGGGATCATGTCCAGCTCTTCGACGATAATCCCCCGGCCCGCGAACTCTGCGGGAACGTCGGTGGAAAGCACATGGTTCTCGACGACGTCCTTGAGCTGGTCGAACCACCAAAGGCTCAGCTGGGTGAGGACTTTGCCCTTGTCAGGGATGGGAGTGTCGAGCACGAAGTCGAAGGCGGAGATGTTGTCGGTGGCCACCATGAGGATCTGCCCCGGCGCGTACCGGTACATGCGCCGCACCTTGCCCGAATACAGCAGAGGCAAGCTCTCGGTGGATTGGCTGGATGAATCTGGGAGTGAAGTCATGTGCATAGCCTATCGGCGTTAACGCTCGGCGCATTGCCGGGGCCAAAGCGGGAATGGGTGCGATGAAATGCTCCTAAGCCGCCTCGAAACTCCCCCTTCGAAACCGGGCATAGACTGGCCTCATGGTTGAGAAGATTGATCCCCCTGACGA
>JAISTE010000118.1 GCA_031272825.1 Propionibacteriaceae bacterium
TTTACGGGGTTTTCCGCGGATCCGACCTCTCCTGCGGGTGCCGAAAGCGAATTTTGCCGTGTGAGCTTTCCGGCACCTAGAGTGAAGTGCTCAATTGCGCCTTCATAGTCCAGCACATATATGTCGTTACCAACGACGGCCATGTCAAGAATTCCCCGGATTTCACTGGTTTCCATGGGTGTTTGTTTGCCCGTCGACAGATCGTACGAAGCCACCACGGATCGATTCGCGTCGTGAACCCAAATGGTGTTTCCGGAGACAGCGAACGTCTCGGGATCGTGCCCCGGCGGGGCAATTTCAGTGTCGAACAAACCTGGGATGCTGAGAACGACCTCACCCGAATAGGCCAAGCCGCTAGTGCTTGAGCTTGTGTTCACCGGGGCAGATGTTGGGTCGGATGTGGGGGCTATTTGGGAACCGCAAGACGCGGTACCTGCCAAGAGACCAAGGGTCAGGAGCAAGCCTGCAACTCTCCTCATAATGTGCCTTTCGTCATCATTGATGTTGCCCGCAACGTAGCCACAGGTTCAATCAGTGTCAAGGCAGGTATATCTAAAAGTTGATTTGAACGGGATAAATGAAGTCGAAGTCTTTTGTTTCTATTCATCTCAATGCAACCTTGATTGTCATTATTCGAAGCTTCGTGTCCGCGCAGCATCTATATGGGGCGGGCGACCCCGGCGACGACCAGCTCTTCTCCTCTGCGTTATTGCGCTTGGAGACCTTGCGCATCTTCAGGCGACTTGGAGCGGATCCTTCGCCTGCCCACGCCGCCCTGTGCCGCAAGTGCGGGCGCAGCCAACCTTAAGCAGTACCGTCCCTCGGAGTTGAGCGCAAGATTTCATGCTTGACGCTGGCTCCCCGCATCAGCACGTACCTAGCATCTCCTCCAGCGCTCGCTTTTCGGATGCGTCTACCGGCAGGTTCCACTTTGTCTTCACCGCCACGTACAGCCCCGCGTACTTGCACTGGAATTCTTTGCGCGGACGCCACGCGGCAGCATCGCCGTCGCTCTTGGATTGGTTCTTGGCACCATCTACCGCGAGTAGATTTTCCGGATCGTTGGCGAATTCCTTGCGCTGGGCGTCGGTCCAGTTCTTCGCCCCGTAGCGCCAGGCGGCCGCCAGCGGGAGGATGTGGTCGATCTGGATGGCCTGGGCTTGACGCTGCTCCTTCAGATCGGCGAACACCAGCTCCTTACCCGTATAAGGGTCGAGCCAGGTACCGGCCAGCATGTCGTGGTCGCACCGGCCCTGCTGGGCAGCGGTGTACGGTTTCCCCTTGTCGACGTCCCGGAACAAGATGTCGTCGCGAGTGTTGCACCCGTTGTGGTCGACGTCCGCCCACCGGCTGCCAAATGCCGAACGCTTATAGCTTGGGTCGGGTTTAGGACGCGCGACGACGTCCAGCGCGTCCAGCTCGGCAAGTGCATCAGCCGCATCCCCCGACGGTGACTCCGGGATACCTGACTCCGGGATACCTGACTCCGGGCTGCTTGACTCCGACACGGAACTCGCGCTGGCCGTCGACCCAATTGAAACGGAGGCGCCCGGCTCTACGCCGATAGAAACCGCAGAACACCCCGAAAACAAGACAAGAGCCGCAACCATCCCAGAAAACCGCACCCGCGAAGATTACCGGATTGAGCAACTCAGATCGCTGCTTGGACCTCTTAGTTCCCCGCCGCTCAGATAGTTGATCCGCCGGTGCTGCGCGCACCGCCTGCTGCTGCTCGCCGTCTCAGCCACAAAGCTGGCAGCAAGCACAATAGCGATACTGCAGCCGCGCCGAGGAAGATTCCCGGGCCGGGTATCCATTGCCGGACTCCATATTCGTCGAAGTACTGCGGCCCTCCGCGGATGATTGCGGAGCCTATAAACGGGCCGGTGACCATCGGAATGAGAACCATAAAGATCAGGCGAACGCCGTTGAGATAGCCGCGTTCTGTATCGGGCATCAAGTCGCGAGCGGTGGCGCCGAGAACGGTGTTTAGGGTGAGCATTCCGCCAAGCATCAAGGTGGCAACCGGAATCAGCGTCCAACCGGCGACAGCTCCAGAGCCGCCCATGAGGATTCCTTGAATCCAGACCAGGACGAGGCCAAGAAAGAGCGCGCCGACGGCGGGGACAAGGAATCTGACTTTCCCGATTCGATCGGCCAACCTGCCGCCCAATATCGATACCGCTGCAGCCAGCACCAAGGTCAGGGCCAACGGAACCGCATATGACTCGACTCCCAGGTGGTACTGGATATAGATGAGCAAGTAAGGCATGTAGACCTGCTGGGCGATGCCCGCGAGCGCAAGCCCAGCGAACACCACATACAAAGCTGGGTTTTCCTTCACCGCGGAGATTCGCAATCCTTGTGCGAGCCGTGTGAACGCGTGTTCTTGGTTGCGTTGGACGCCGGGCGCGTCTCGTACCAACCACAGCCCCGATAGCCCGCACAGACTGACTATTCCGCCGACTACGAGGAAGAACGTCGTCCATTGTCCTGCCTGGGTGAGCGGGTCAAGTGCGCCGAATACGACGATCATGGCCACCAACGCCAGCGCGTTCAGTACCCCTTCTGCCCTGCCGCGGTTTGCGGCGGTGGTGTTGTCCGTTACCCAGGCGTTGAAGGCCGAATCGTTGGCCGTCGAGCCGAAGAAAGTCATCACACAGTCCAGCACGACGACGATGGCGACGGTCACCGCCACCGCATCTGCACCGGGGAAGAGTTCGGCGCTGGTTTGGTTCCCAACCAGGGCGAAGGCCATGATCGTCAAACCCCAGATCAAGTATCCGCCGACTATGAACGGGCGGCGGCGTCCCAAAGCATCGGAGGCCGATCCCATTACCAGCGTCGTGCCGGTTGCGACGACCGCAGATGCCCCCACCATGATCGCTACCGCAAGCGGGTCATATGTGACGGTCTTATACAAGAAGACGTTGAAGTACATGTTCTCGATCGTCCAGGCGAGCTGCCCCACAAGTCCGAACAGAACCAGGGGAACCCAGCGTTTGCCCAAGTTGCCGCCTACCTCACCGCTCATTTCCAGCCTCCTTAATAGCCGCGACAGCGTCCTCGCCTAGCTTTGATACCTCGCGGTCGTAGCTCAGCAGGCCGTTTACCTCGCCTTCGACGTCGCTTAGCTGGGTGTAGACCGCTGCAGACAGTCCCTTGCGGATTGCCGGGGCCAGTTGTTCGCGGTAGAGCGCGGCGATCGCCGCCGAGAGGGATTCTGTATCGTGAAATCCCTTGTAGCCGAACTCTTTTGCCTCCCAGATATGGCCCGGGATCGGCAGCGAGTAGCCTCCAAATTCGGAAAGCACCAGCGCCCGCTGCTTCGGCTTGGGTAGCCGCAGCCTGCGAAAGTAGATGTGGCGGCTGTCGCAGTCGCCGCCGCCCTGGTCGTGCCAGCCGGATGCGTGGTCGACCGTGCGGGTCGGGTCAAGCTCGGCCACCCGCCCGGCCACCAAAGCGGCGTCGAACTGGCCCCAGCCCTCGTTGAACGGCACCCACATGGCGAGCGAAACGCAGTTGTACAGGTACTCGACCATCTCCTCTAGCTCGGCCAGCGCATTCTGCCGACCGTCCGCGTCTTCCCTTCCAAAGCGACGGTAGTGGCCCGGGCCGTCGTCGAGTTTGATTCCGATGAAGGGCAGGATCATGGTCACCAGATCGCCTGGTTTCGCGCCGCCGCTGGGCAGGTCTTGCCACACGAGCATCCCCAGCCGGTCGCAGTGGTAGTACCAGCGCGCGGATTCGACCTTCACGTGCTTGCGCAGCATGTTAAACCCGAGGTTTTTCATCGCCTGGACGTCGAAGGCCAGCGCCTCGTCGCTCGGTGCCGTGAGCCCACCGTCAGGCCAGTAGCCCTGATCCAGAACCCCGTTGTGAAACAGCGGTTCGTTGTTGAGCATCAGCCGCGGGACACCGCCAGCTACCCCCACCGAAAACTTGCGCATTCCAAAGTACGAGCGCACCCGGTCTTCCCCGAACTCGAGTTCGAGCGTGTACAGGTGCGGGTCGTCGGGGCTCCAAAGGTGCGGGTTGGGCAGCTTTATGTCGGCGGCTTTCCCGGGGGCAATCTCTGCCTCGACGGCCAGCGCCCCGCCGTCCAAAATCCTCGCCTTCACGGTGGCCGGGTCTCCGGCCCCACGATTCGGGAGCGCCGAAACCCGGCATTTCGGCTCAATCCGAACGCTGGCGCGATCAATGTCCGGGGTAATGCGCACGGATTCGAGATAGTCGTTCGGCACCACCTCGATCCAGACCGTCTGCCAGATTCCCGATGTCGGGGTGTACCAGATCGTCGCGGGGTGCAGCGCTTGTTTTCCGCGCAGGTTCCAGTGGGTATCGCTCGGATCGCTGACTTCGACCTCCAGCTCGTTGGTACCCGCCCTCACGATGTCCGTGATGTCGAAGGTAAACGGCAGGTATCCGCCGCGGTGGACGCCGGGTTCCGGGCAATCCCGGTTCTGCAGCTCAACCGAGTTGAGCCGCACCCGGCACTCCCAATCGACGGCGTCGAAGTGAAGCAAGACCGTCTTTCCGCTGATGCCGGAAAGGTCGAAAAACCGGCGGTAGTAGAGCGTCTCGTCAGGCTGAAGCACCCTGCCCACCCCGGAAAGCAGAGTTTCCGGAGCGAACGGAACCAGTATCTTGCCTTGATAGCCCGATAGCGGCGAACCTGTGGGCAAGATCGCATAGTCCCACTCGCCGTTCAGGTTCAACCACTCTTCCCGCGAAAACTGCGGTCGCGGATGCTCATTCAACGGCAGCGGGCCGACGTCGGCCCAGCGAGTTCTCATCTTCGCCACAGTGGAAGTCTATGACCTCGGCTGGGCGGGATTCGCCAAGCTACAGAACCGACCCGGGCCGGTAGGCGGCCGCCTCCGGATAGCGTTCCACAAGCGCAGATACCTTCCCGGCGACGACGTCCACCTGGTGTCTCGCCGCACCCGAGAGTTCCAGCGGGTCGGTGACCGCCTCCTGGATCTCCTCCAGGCTCAGGCCCAGCGGCTCGGCGGCCAGGCGCTCGAACAGATCGTTGCGGCCCGCCCCCTTGCGCAGCTCCAGGGCCACGGCCACCGCCTGCTTCTTGATGATCTCGTGGGCGTGCTCGCGCCCAACACCCTTTTGGACGGCGGCCATCAGGATCTTGGTCGTCGTCAGGAAGGGCAGGTAGCGCGAGAGTTCGGCCTCGATAACGGCGGGGAACGCACCGAATTCGGACAGCACGGTCAGGAAAGTCTCGAACAGGCCGTCGAGGCAGTAGAAGGAATCGGGCAGCACGACGCGGCGGATCACGGAACACGAGACGTCGCCCTCGTTCCACTGGTTTCCGGCCATCTCGGAGGCCATCACGGAATAGCCGCGCAGCAGCACCGCCATGCCGGTGACGCGCTCGCACGAACGTGCGTTCATCTTGTGCGGCATCGCCGAGGAGCCGACCTGGCCCTCCTTGAAACCCTCGGTGACAAGCTCTTGCCCGGCCATCAGACGAATGGTGGTCGCCAGCGAGGAGGGACCTGCGGCGACCTGCGCGAGGGCCGAGACCACCTCGAAATCGAGCGAACGCGGATACACCTGGCCAACGCTCGTCAACACGTCGGAAAATCCGAGCTGCTCGGCAACCCGGCGTTCGAGCTCGGCGAGTTTGCCCTCGTCGCCGCCGAGCAGGTCTAGCATGTCCTGGGCGGTACCCATTGGGCCCTTGATTCCGCGCAGCGGATAGCGCTCGATCAAAGCGTCGATGCGCGCGTAGGCTTGCAAGGTTTCGTCGGCGGCGGAGGCGAAGCGCTTGCCGAGCGTGGTGATCTGCGCCGGGACGTTGTGGGATCGGCCCGTCAGTGCCTGATCGCGATACTGCACGGCCAAGCGGCTGAGGTTCGCCAGCACCGTCACCAGGCGCTCGCGCACGAGCTTCAGGGAGGCGAGAATCTGCGCCTGCTCGATGTTCTCCGTCAGATCCCGCGAGGTCATGCCCTTGTGGATGTGCTCGTGCCCGGCCAGCGCGTTGAACTCCTCAATGCGGGCCTTCACATCGTGGCGCGTGACCCGCTCGCGGGCGTCGATAGAAGCCAGATCGACGACGTCCACCACCTTCTCGTAGTCGTCGATCACTCGCTGCGGGTCGTCACCGCCAAAATCGACGCCCAAATCCCGCTGTGCCTTCAACACGGTAATCCAAAGCTTGCGTTCGGCGATGATCTTGTGCTCGGGGCTCCAGATGTCGCGCATCGCCTGGGACGCATAGCGGTTGGCAAGGATATTTGGGATCACGGTTACTTTTCTTTCCACTCGTCATCCTGCGCGCAGTCGCAGGATCTATCTTCTCTCGGCGCATCAAACGGTGAGATCCTGCGACTGCGCGCAGGATGACGTCCGTGGGGATTATCGGTAGAGAATGGCCGCACTAGCTCTTCCACTTGTCGGTTTCGTAGATGGCCGGGAGCGCTATCTTCCCTTCGGCGGCTTTCAGGGCGATGTCGTGGCGGTTGAAGCCGCCCGCGAAGCGGATTTGCCCGGCGACGTCATACGCGGCTAGACGGGCCTCATCCAGCGTATCCCCGGAGCCGACTGCCGCCAGCACGCGCCCGCCGGAGGTAACAAGTTTGCCGTCGACCTCGGCGGTTCCGGCATGGAAGATGCCCTCGCCGAACCCGCCGGTGATCTCGTCGCCCTTGCGCGGCGTGCCCGGGTAGCCCTCGGCGGCTAGTACGACGGCACAGGTAAAGCCCGAGGCCCACTCCAGCGGCGGCTCTTGGCCGAGCTTGCCGGTCGCGGCGGCCAGTAGTACCCGCGACAGCGGTGTGGCTAGGCGGGATAGCAGCGGCTGCGTCTCGGGATCACCGAAGCGGGCGTTGAACTCGACGACCCGCACGCCCTTGGACGTCAACGCCAGGCCCGCGTACAGCAACCCGACGAACGGAGTCCCGCGATCTTTCATGGCATCGATGGTCGGTTGGATGACGGTCTTCACTACTTCGTCCGTCAGCCCGGCGGGGGCCCAGGGCAGCGGGGTGTACGCGCCCATGCCGCCGGTGTTGGGGCCGGTGTCGCCGTCGCCGACGCGCTTGAAATCCTGTGCCGGTTCGAACGGCAGCACGTTCGTGCCGTCCGAGAGGGCGAACAGCGAAACCTCGGGGCCGTCGAGATACTCCTCGATGACGACCTGGCCGCAGTCGAGCGCGTGAGCCAGGGCCTTTTCCCTCGATTCGGTGACGACGACGCCCTTGCCGGCGGCCAGTCCGTCGTTCTTCACCACGTAGGGGGCACCGAATTCGTCGAGCGCGGCTTCCATCTCGGATTGGGTGGTGCAGTATCTGGAGGCGGCCGTCGGGACGCCCGCGGCTTCCATGATCTCCTTGGCGAACTGCTTCGAGCCCTCCAGCTGGGCCGCCGCTGCTGACGGGCCGAAGACCGGGATGCCCTCGGCGCGCACGGCGTCGGCAACCCCGGCCACGAGCGGCGCTTCGGGCCCGACCACAACCAGATCGACGCTGAGCGCAACCGCCAGGTCAGCCACCTGTCGCCCGTCGGTGGCGTTTACAAGGTAGTTTGTGCCGACCCGGGCCGTCCCTGGGTTTCCGGGTGCGATAAAGACTTCCGAATCTTTGGCGAGCGCCCAAGCGAGGGCGTGCTCGCGCCCGCCGTTTCCGACGACAAGAACTTTCACGGGGAGCAGTCTAGCTGGGTGCCAAGCTCGAGATTTTCATCGTTCTTCGGGTGAACGGGCCGCGCGGGCAGCCAATCCCTACCCCAGCTTCGCCAGCAAATCCGCCAAGTCTCCGCCGACGCCGTCGCGGGCTCCGGCCCCGATGCGCAGCTTCGGCGGCTCGGGTACCAGATGAACCCCCTTGAAAACCGCCATTAGCGAACCGGGGACGACCAGCGAGTAGAACTCCCCGCCGGGCCCGATCGCCACCGAGTGAGCGGCGTCCAGGTACCAGCCCTGGGCGTCGGTCTTGACGGATTTTCCGTTCAATAGCGTGGCCCGCAGCGGCTCGGGTTCCACCCCGGCCTCGCGAAGGCGCGAGGTCGCGGCGTCGATCAGGGCCTGCGCCCGCTCGGCCTCCCCGGCACCGACCCCGGCGGCCATGGCGGCCATGCGAGCGGCGTCGGCCCTCCTTTGCCCAGCTAGATCTTCCGTGCTCACTGCTGTTTTTCCTCGGTCTTCTTCGCCAGCAGTTCGGCGCGCACTTCCTTGCGCAGTACCTTCCCGAGCATCGACATCGGGAAGGAGGGCAGCGCGGTGATCGTGCGCGGTACCTTGTAGGCGGCCAGGCGCTCGCGGCTAAAGTGCCGCATTTCGGCCTCATCCAGCTCGACGCCCTCGCGCATCACCACCGCCGCGGCCACCTTTTCGCCGCCGGAATGTGCGGGAAGCCCGACGACCGCGGCATCGATCACGTCCGGGTGCGAGCGCAGTACCGCCTCGACCTCGGAGGGGGAAACGTTGAAGCCTCCGGTGATGATGACCTCTTTAACGCGATCGACGATGGTCAAGAACCCGTCGGCGTCTTGGCGCACGAGATCGCCGGTTCTCAGCCAGCCGCCGGGCAGCAGCGTCGCCTCGGTGGCCGCCGAGTTGTTCCAATAGCCGCAGAAGATCTGCGGGCCCTTGGCCAGCAGTTCCCCCACTTCCCCCTGTTCGACATCCTGGTCCGGGTTTTCCGGATCGACCACCCGCACGTAGGTCGAGGGGAAGGGCACGCCGATGGTTCCGGCCCTGCGGGTGGGATACATCGGGTTTCCGGCGATGATCGGGGAGGCCTCGGTCATGCCGTAGCCCTCGATGAGCAGTCCCCCGGCGACCTCCTCCCAGGCTTCGATCGTCGCCAGCGGCAGGCTCATCGCCCCCGAGATGCAGTATTTGGCGTTCTCAAGCGAGACATGTTTTTCTTTGGAGACCTCAGCAAGCTTTTCGAAGATCGGCGGAACCGCGGCCACGACCGACGGCGGGTTCTTCTTCGCGACGGAGATCGTCATCTGGGCGTCGAAGGTGGGGAACAGCACCAGCCGGGCCTGTTTCATCACGCCGAAGGTGAGGAACAGCGTCAGTCCGAAGGCGTGGAAGAACGGCAAGATCGCGTAGAACACCTCCTTGCGCTGCTGGGCGCCGAGCATCCAGGCCTCGCCCTGCAAGGCATTGGAGTACAGCGAGCGGTGGGTGAGCATCGCACCCTTGGGCAGGGACGTCGTTCCCGAGGTGTAGATGATGACGGCCAGATCGTCGACCTTCGGCTTGGGTTCCCACTCCTCGATTGGGGCGTTTTCAAGCAATTTTCCCCAGGGGAAGGCCCCGTGGGCGGGCCGGGTGAGCTTGGCACGGAGCTTGCGCAGCTTGGGGATGGGGACGCCGAGCGCGAATCGCAGGTTCGAGGGCATGGCGTCGAGCAGGTTCACCGAGATGATCTTTTCGAGCTTGATGTCGGAGGGTTGTTCTTGCAGCTTCTCGACGGCTGCGTCCCAGCAAATCGCGATGCGCGCGGCGTGATCTTCGAACATGTGGCGCAGCTCGCGGGCCGTGTACAGCGGATTATGTTCGACGACCACAGCCCTGAGCCTGAGCACCGCATAGAAAGCGACGATGTGCTGCGGGCAGTTCGGCAACACGAGCGCCACCCGATCCCCGGCCTTCACCCCGAGCCGCTTCAGCCCGGCGGCGACCCGCTCGACCTGTTCGCCGATCTCGGCATATGTCATAGTCGCGCCGAAAAACTGGGTGGCGACGTCGTTCGGCGCCTCGCGCACGGCGGCCTCCAGCAGCGAGTAGAGCGAGTCGGTAGGGGGTTCAATGTCATAGGGCACACCGGGCTGGTACCACTTGAGCCACGGTCTTTCAGTTTCCACACCTCCACGCTACTAGATGGCAGGCAGGCTGGCCTTCAATAGGGCGTCAGCGGACGGAGGTTATTGAATACCGATGTATGCGCGGAACATCTCCAAACCTCTGACCCGGGTAGGGTTGGAGAACGTGACTGACATCGGCCCGCTGCGCTCCAAACGGTTTCTCGTTGCCGCCTACGGGCCTACCACTTTGTCGTCTGTCGGGCACGGGGCCGTCTTTCCGCTGGTCTCGCTCTCGGCGCTGGATCTGGGGGCGAGCGTCGAGCATTCTGCATTTATCGTCGGACTGTTGGCCGTGGGGCAGCTGTTGGGCGATCTTCCCGCCTCCTATATCGCCACCCGTTTGGGCGATAAGTGGGCGCTGACCCTGGCCTGCGGCTGGGACGCGGTGTTCATGGCGATCGCGTTCCTCGCTGGTTCCTGGTGGCGCTCGCTGCCGGTTCTGACCTTGGCCGTCTTTGCCATCGGACTCTCCGGCTCGGTGTTTGGCCTTGCCAGACAGTCATACCTGACGGCCGCAACCCCGGTTCACGTTCGGGCTCGGGCACTGTCGACCTTGGGCGGGGTGTTCCGTATCGGGTTCTTCGTCGGGCCGCTGATCGGCGCCGGGGTGATCCACGCCTCCGGCCTGGCCGCCGCCTATATCTTCGCCTCGGGAATGTCGGTTTTCGCCGGGCTGGTGACGTTGCTGTTGCCCGATCTTCCGCGCACCACCGAGGTCGTCGACGGTACCGAGAAGGTTGCCGAACCAAAGCTATTCGCGGTGCTGCGCGCCCACGTCCACACCTACCTGGTACTCGGCACGGGGGTACTGGTGTTGGCCCTGGCCCGTCAGGTGCGGCAGGTGATCTTGCCGCTGTGGTGCGAATCCCTGGGCATGGAGGCGCACCTGACCTCGCTCGTCTTTTCCTTCTCCATGGTCTTCGACATGTCGTTGTTTTACTTAGGCGGCAAAGTCATGGATCGCTTTGGGAGGATGTGGGTGGCCGTCCCGTCGACGCTGTTGTTGGGCGTCGGGCTGCTGCTTTTGCCGCTCACAAGCTCGCTCGTCGGGGTTCTGGTGGTGGCGTTCATCTTAGGAGTCGGCAACGGCATCGGCTCCGGCCTGGTGATGACGCTCGGCTCCGATTCCTCCCCCGACTACGGCCGCACCCAATTCCTCTCGGGCTGGCGGCTGATGTCGGATCTGGGCAATCTGCTCGGCCCGCTGGCGATCTCCGCGCTCACCGCCATCTCGTCCCTGGCGCTGGCGTGCCTGGGGACGGGCGCGCTCACGGTAGCCGGTGCCGCCTGGCTGGGGTGCGGAATCAAGAAGATGCCCGCGCTCAAAGAGCGCACCAAGAAGTCCCTGCGGGAGCTCTAAGGTTTACCGAGCAGGCCGCCCAACAGCTCCATCCATTGCTCGGGCCAGGAGTCGTAGTCGCAGTGGCCTGCCGGGAATGGGATTTCCGCGAACTCGATGCCGACGCCCTGGGCCCGGGCGGCTTCCTCCCAGCGTCGGCGGGCGCGCGGCTGGACGACCATATAGTCGTGTTGCGGCTGGGCTTGGAGATACGTAGTTTCGACGCCCTTTAGCCCGGCCAGCGGCGGGAGCCCCTTGCGCAGGAAGCGGGCCTCATCTGCGAAGAGAGTGAGTGAATATCCCGCGTTCTTGGCTTGTTTTCGCTCGCGGATCTTGGTCTTGTCCAGGCCCGGGGCCACGGCGTCGATCTTTGGGGATTGGGCCGACCAGCTGAAATGGATCGGGCCCGGGTAGCCGCCGAACGGCGAACGCACGGCGTTGACCAGCCCGGCCCCGAAATTGGCCAGGGCGTTGGTAAGCGGCCCGGGATAGAACCAGGTGACGACCCACGAAAGCCGCGTGAAAGTGCCCGGGCCCGCCGGGGAATCGTTGAGGATCAGCCGGATGCGCTCCCTATCGGCACCTTCGGGGAGCTTCCCCAGGGCCTTCGCCGTCAGCACCCCGCCCATTGACTCGGCGATGATATTCACCCGTTGGTACTTGTCAAGGGCCTGTTCTATCGCATTCGCCAGGGTTTGCGAGGCTTCATCGGCGTCGAACCGATCTCCGGCGTATTCCGTCAGTTCGACGCCCCCGATCGAGAGCAACAGCGGGCTCAGCGTCTCGGCCGACGGCTCAGCATAGGCGACGACACCGGGAACGAAGATCGTGACCGTCCGATTCTCGCGGGCTTGGGACGCAGCGGGCGGGACGGCAGGGGCAGGTACCTGCTCCCCATCGGTCGGCGGCGGAGTTTGCTTAGCAATAGAATGCTCATTGCCCTCGCGGCGAAAGGCACGCACAAGCGTGCGGGAGCGTTGGGGCTGGATGAGAACAGCGTCGGCTGCCAGTACGAGGGCAAGCGCCCCTCCTACTGCTCCGAACCGTTTTCGCAGCATCACACCCGTACACCGAGCAGCGCATCTGCCGCGCTTCGCAGCTTGCCCGGGGCCTTGCGATCTTCTCCCTCGGCGGCGGCCCAAGCGTCGATGGCGGCGAGCGCGCTCGGGGCGTCTAGGTCGTTGGCGAGCGAGGCGCGCACCTCGGCGAGCACCGGTTCCCAGGCCGGGCCGGATTCACGGTTGAACGCGGCGCTCCAGCGCTCGAAGCGCTGCATGGCCTTACGCATCTCGCACTCGGTGTACTCCCACTCGGAGCGGTAGTGGTGGGCGAGCAGCAGCAGGCGGATGGCCTGGGGCGGCACGGCCCGCTCTAGGAGCTTGTGTACGAACACCAGGTTGCCCTTGGATTTGCTCATCTTCTCGCCGTCCAGCCCGACCATACCGACGTGCATGTAGGCCTCGGCAAACGGCTCTTGAGTGAGCGTTTGGGCTTGTGCCGCGCACATCGGGTGGTGCGGGAAGGCAAGATCGGTACCACCGGCCTGCACGTCGAAGTCGGCCCCCAGCCCATCCAAGGACAATGCCGCGCACTCGATGTGCCAGCCGGGGCGTCCGCGTCCGAGCGGGGAATCCCAGGCGGGTTCACCAGGGCGTTCCATGCGCCACAGCAGCGAGTCGAGCTTGTGGCGTTTGCCCGGGCGTTCCGGGTCGCCGCCGCGCTCGGCAAAGACGGCCAGCAGCTGGGCCGTGTCCATGCCCAGCTCAGACTGCATGGAAGCCAGCGCCGAGGGCAGCAAGGAGATGTCGAAGTACCAGTCCGGGTACTCGGGGTCGTCGATCTGGTAGGCCGCACCGCGCTCGCGCAGCGCCACCACCGCTTCTTCGACCAGCGGCAGCGATTCCACCACTCCGCGGTAGTAGTGCGGCGGCAGCACGTTGAGCTTTTCCATGTCGGAGCGGAACAGGTCGGTCTCTTGCTCGGCGAGGGCCACCCAGTCGACGCCGACGGCTGCGGCGCGCTCCAGCAGCGGGTCGTCCACGTCGGTGACGTTCTGGGCGAAGCGCACCTGGTACCCGGCGTCCAACCAAGCTCGGTGCAGCAGGTCGACGGAAACGTATGTGAACGCGTGGCCCAAGTGCGTCGCGTCGTAGGGGGTGATACCGCACACGTAAAGCCTGGCCGGGCCGTGCTCCGGGCCGACGACCATCGGCTGGCGGGTGCGCGAATCGAACAGTGTGGGGCGCTCGCCGCGCCCGTCGATCAGAGGTACTGGGTAGTGTTTCCAAGCACGCATGGGGAAAAGACTAGCCCGAAGCCCACTTCGGCTCACAGTAGGATTAGGCCGTTCGGCTACGAAAGGAAAGCGCCCGTGGATTGGATTGAGGCCATCGTCCTAGGCATTGTGCAAGGGCTCACCGAATTCCTGCCTATCTCCTCCTCGGCGCACATCTCGATCGTCGGACAGCTGTTCTTCGGCGGTGCCGATCCGGGCGCGGCCTTCACCGCCATCACCCAGCTAGGCACGGAAACCGCCGTCATCTTGTACTTCCTCAAGGACATCGGCCACATCATCGCCGCCTGGTGGCACTCGGTGATCAACCTTGTCAAGCGCAACAAGGAGCCGCTCACCCCCGACGCGCGCATGGGCTGGCTGGTCATCATCGGCTCGATGCCGATCATCATCTTGGGTCTGCTGTTCGAGGACGCCATCGATACCTCCTTGCGGAACCTGTGGGTGACCGTCGGGATGCTGGCCGGTTTCGCGCTGATCATCTGGCTGTGCGACATCCACGCGAAGAACCGGCTCACGCTCAAGGAGCTCACCTGGCTCGACGGCATCGCCTACGGCTGCGCCCAAGCCCTCGCCTTGATCCCCGGCGTCTCCCGCTCCGGAGCGACGATCTCAGCTGGCCTGTTCATGGGCTACAAGCGCGAGGACGCCACCCGCTACGCCTTCTTGCTGGCCATCCCCGCAGTTTTCGGATCAGGGCTCTACAAGCTCAAAGACATCGCCGACGACCCGCGCCTGGCCATCGCCCCGACGCTGGTGGCCACCGTGCTCGCCTTCGGGGTCGGCCTGGCCGTCATCCACTGGGTACTGGGGTATGTGTCTAAACACGATTTCAAGATCTTCGTGTTCTACCGGCTCGGCCTTGCTGCCGTGATCGGTTCCTTGCTGGCCACGGGAGTAATGCAGCCGTGAAACGCAGAAGAGTCGGGGAAATCGAGGTTTCGCGCCTCGGCCTCGGCACGCTCACTTGGGGCCGCGACACCTCCCCGAAGGACGCCCGCGGCCTGCTGCGCGCCTTCGTCTCCGCCGGCGGCAACCTGGTGGACACCGCCGCCGCCTACGGGCGCGGGGACGCCGAGCGCATCATCGGCAAGATACTTGAGCGTGACGTCGACCGCGACGACATCGTCATCGCCACCAAGGCCGGGTTCAAGGTTTCCGGCATGGAGAAGGTGGTCGACACTTCGCCTAGGGCCCTGCTCGACGACCTGCGCGGCTCGCTGAAACGCCTCGGCACCGACCACATCGACATCTGGCAGCTGCACGCCTGGGACGACGAACACTCACTCGAAACCACGCTGGAGGCCATGGATCAGGCGGTTCAGGCCGGATATGCGCGCGAGATCGGCGTGTCCAATTTCGTCGGGTGGCAGCTCTCTCAGGCCGCTACCCGCCAGCGCGACCTCGGCAAGGCTCCCGTCGCCTCGGCCCAGGCGGAGTATTCGCTGCTCGCCCGCGGCGCCGAGTACGAGATCATCCCCGCTTGTCAGCACCTGGGCGTCGCCTTCTTGCCCTGGTCTCCGATCGGCCGCGGAGTGCTGACGGGCAAGTACCAGGTGGCCGCGCCCACCGGTTCTCGGGGAAACTCGAGTAACTTCAGTTGGTTCGTCGAGCCTTATTTGGAGCCCGGGCCCAGCCAGATCGTGAAAGCGGTACAGGTGGCAGCCGACGGCCTGGAACTCACCCCCGCCCAGGTGGCGCTGCTTTGGGTGCGCGACGCCCCAGGAGTCACCGCCCCGCTGCTCGGCCCGCGCAACGCCGCCCAGCTCAAGCCCTACCTGCAGGTCGAAGATCTGGAGCTTCCCGCCGAGATCGTCTCGGCCCTGGACGACGTAAGCGGCGGCCCGAAGTAGGGCCTGCAGTAATGCCCGAAGTAAGACTAGCCAGAACCGTAACTTCAGCCTAGGCTGTCGGCATGGAAAACCTCTTCGATTTATCTGGAAAAGTCGCCGTAGTCACCGGCGCTTCCTCGGGGCTCGGCGCCGATGCCGCCCTCGCATATGCGCAATACGGTGCCGACGTGGCCCTCCTCGCCCGGCGCCTCGAAAAGCTCGAAGCCACCGCCGCCAAGATCACCGCCCTCGGGCGCAATGCCTTCCCCGTGGTGTGCGACGTCTCCGATGAGGACTCGGTGAAGAACGCCATCTCCCAGGTGGCCGAGCACTTCGGACACATCGACATCTTGCTCAACAACGCGGGCGTGGCCGTCACCGGAGCCGTCGACGAACTCGAGAAATCCCAGTGGGACAAGATCGTCGGCACCAACCTGACCGGCGTGTACCTGGTGAGCAAGTACGTCGTACCGCATCTGAAGGCGGCCGGCGGAGGGAAGATCGTCAACACCGCCTCGGTGAACGCGGTGATCGCGGACAAGATCCCCGACCTCGTCCGTCACGCCTACAACGCCACCAAACGCGGGGTACAAGGCCTGACGCTGGGCATGGCCGCCTCTTACGGGGTGTATAACATCACGGTGAATGACGTCGGGCCTGGCCTGTTCGAGTCCGAGATGACCGAGAACACGCTGTTCAAGCACGAGGCGTTCATGCAAAGCTACAACGCCCAAAACCCGATGGGCCGCCCCGGCAAGCGCGGCGAGCTCAACGGCACGATCATCTACCTGTCCAGCGCGGCTTCGAGCTACGTCACCGGCCAGCACATCATCGTCGACGGCGGCGCTTCAATCGTCTGATCCTCAAGCGGGCACCGGATTTCCTGCTATCCGGTGCCCGCTCCAAATTCAGATAACCCCAGACCGGAGACGTCCTATCTCGCCAATCCCTGCGGCTCGCGGGCCTTCGTGAACGAGAACGTGTCCAAGAATCGCTGCGCGCGTTCCGTTTGCGGATGGGTAAAGAACGCTTCGGGTTCGCCCTGTTCGACGATCTTGCCCCCGTCCAAGAACAACACCCTGTCGGCGATTGCCCTTGCGAACGCCATTTCGTGCGTGACGATCAACATCGTCATGCCCTCCTCGGCCAGTTCCAGCACCACGTCCAGCACCTCCCTGACCATCTCCGGGTCCAAAGAGGCGGTGATTTCGTCGAGCAGCAAAACCTCGGGCTGCATCATCAGCGCGCGCACGATCGCGATGCGCTGCTTTTGCCCGCCGGAGAGCTCCTTGGGGTAGGCGTCGGCACGGTCGGCCAGGCCGACGCGCTCCAGCCAGCGCATTGCACGCTCGCGGGCCTCGGCCTTGTCGGTGTGGGCCACCCGAACCGGCGCGAGCAGCAGATTGCCCATGACGTCCAGGTGCGGGAACAGCTCGTAGCTTTGGAAAACCATCCCCACCCGAGCGCGGATCTTCGACCAGTCAGTGCCCTTGGCGGTGATTTCTTCGCCGTCGAGGCGAATCGAACCGCCTTGTATCGGCTCCAGGCCGTTCACCGTGCGCAGCAGCGTCGACTTTCCCGAACCCGACGGGCCGATCACCGCGATCACTTCCCGCTCGGCGACGTCGAAACTGATGCCGTCCAAAACCGTGCGCTCTCCGTAGCGCTTCACCACCGAATCCAAACGCAAAACCGGCTGCGACTTGGGCAACCTCAGCACCTGCGGCGTATCGCTCACGCCAGCCTCCTTTCCAAAACCGCGGCGGCCTTCGAGATCGAATAGCACACCGCGAAGTACATAAAGAACACCGCCGCGTACACCCACAGCGCAGCCGACGGGTACTCGAAGCGGTTGACGTCGATGATCTGCTGGCCCACCTTCAGCACCTCCACAACGCCAATCAACACAACCAGGGACGTCGTCTTGATCATGCGCGTCACCAGGTTGACGGCCTGCGGCAGCAGCCGCCGCACCGATTGCGGGACGACGATGCGCAGCTGCACCTGCACCGGGTTCAGCCCGAGCGCCGCGGCAGATTCGTACTGGTGTTTCGGGATAGACGTCACCGCCCCGCGCACCAGATCGCCCATTTCCGCCGCACCCCAGAGCGTGAAGACGGTGATCGCCGACGCGTACGCCGACAGGTTCACCTTCGTTACCAAAGACAGGTAGAAGTAGAAGACGAAGAGCAGCACGAGCGGCGGCAACACCCGGATGGCCTGCAGATACACCTGGAATCCACCGCGCAGCCAGCGGTTGCGGCTAGCGGCGGCAATGCCCAACGGGACGCCCACCACCAGCGAGAACAGCACCGCGACAAGGGCAATCGAGAACGACGTCCACAACCCGCCCAGCAACCGCTCGAAGTTCACGCCCTGGAACAGCACCTCCCAGTCATGCATGCGCCGCCTCCTTTACCGCCCACGAACCAAGCGTCTTAGGGGCTCTCGACTTCGCCCGTCGACCATCTGCGCGCAGCCGCCGCTCAAGCCAGGCAAACAGCAGCGACAAGGGCAAAAGCAGCACCAGATAGAAGCCGACGAGCAGCGCCAGCGCCTCCACCGTGTTGTAGTCGTTGCCGATCAGGTCCTTGGCGACGTAGACCAGATCGGGCAGCGCCACGATGGAGACGACCGAGGTTTCCTTGAGCAAGAAGACCACGTTGGCCGCCAGTGCCGGCACCGAAATGGCGACGGCCTGGGGCAAGACCACGTGACGCAGCGTCTGCACGGGGTTCAGGCCGAGGGCAAGGGCCGATTGGGTCTGTATCGACTCGACCGCCTCCAGCCCCGAGCGCAGCGCCTCGGCCATGTACGAGCCGCCCAGAAAGGCCAGCCCGATCACCGCGCACTGCTCGGAAGAGATGAGGATTCCCAGCTTCGGCAAGCCGAAATACAGGAAGAACAGCTGCACCACCAGCGGGGTGTTGCGCGACAGCTCGACATAAACCCCTGCGACGTTGCGCAGCACCGGTATGCGGAAATGTCGAACTGCCGCGCACAGCACCCCGATTACGAAGGAGAGCGCGATTCCGGCAACGCCCACCCAAAGCGTCAGCCAGGCGGCCTGCGCATAGAGCGGTAGGTACTCCGTGAGCGTGCTCAGATCCACGATTCCTCCTTGTCCTTGCGTTCTTTACGTTCTGCCTACGCCTCGCCGCCCTCGACGACCAGGTCTTCTACAGGGACGTCGTCCCCGTAAACGGGCTCCAGGGTTTGCGCGTAGTCGGCGTGGAAGAACTGCTCCTTGCCCAGATCGACGAGCTCCTGGTTGAGCCATTCGAGCAAGGAAGAGTTGCCCTTGGTGACGGCCCCGGCGATCGTGTCCACGGGCCCGAGCGTGGCGATTCCCGTTGTAAACCCAGGGTTTTGCTTGGCCCAGGCCAGGGCTTCGGTGTTGTCCGTCACCCAGGCGTCGCCGCGTCCGTCGAGCAGTGCTGAGGTGGCCTCTGTGTACTGCTCGAACTTGGTGAGCTTGATCTCGGGATGGTTGGCCTCCAGGTACGTCTCGGCGGTGGTGCCCTTGACGACGATGGCGTTCTTGCCGTCTAACTGCTTGATGTCGGTGATGAGCGCGTTATCGGGCGAGGCGACGCCCAGCGAAACCTTGAGGTACGGGTTTGCGAAGTCCACCTTCTCGGCCCGCTCATCCGTGACGGTGAAGTTGGCCAAGATGATGTCCACCTTGCCGGTTTCCAAGAAGGCGACGCGGCTGGCCGCCTCGACCGGCACATATTCGACGTTCACCCCCAGGTCTTTGCCGATGCGGTCGCCGTAGACGACGTCGTACCCGGCGGGCTTGCCGTCGGAGTCGATGTAGCCGAAGGGTGCCTTATCGGAGAAGACCCCGATTTTCACCGTTCCGGATTCTTTGATGGCATCGACCGTACGGTAGGTGCCGGGAGCCGCCGCTTGACCCGCGTCGTCTTGCCCGGCTTCGGCGGGAGCTGCGCAACCTGCAAGTGCGACGACTGGGAAGAGGGCTAGGGCGATTGGGTTGATTTTCACAGAAAGTAGCTTGTTGTTCATGGTTGTTCCTAAGAATTTGGGGCGCAAAGGTACGCCGCTAAGGGTTGGAAAATGGAAAGACGTCTAGGGCAGGTATCAGCGAAGGACGTCAGCAACACAGACAACAACAAGCGCAGGTGGCGGTGCCACGGAAGCTGAACTTGTCGAACATGGTTCGTCAGCCTATCCGTGGCGCCGCGAAAACCGCAACCCGAGTAGTCCGGGGGCTTAAACACGCCGGGCAGACACCCGCCTTGGGCAGGTAGGGGCGGCACGGGCGGGACAAATCGAAGAAGTGGCCATCGGACTTTAGCCGGGCTTAGGCTGGAGATATGAATCTAGACCTACTCGAGCAACCCGAGCTTCACTCCTCTAAGCTCTCCATCGTCGGCGCGGGCGGGGCCGTCGGCTCCTCGATCGCCTATGCGGCCATGATCCGGGCGTCGGCCAAGGAAATTGCCCTCTACGACATCGACGAAAAACGGGTGAAGGCCCAGTGCCAGGATCTCGCCGACGGAACGCAGTTCACCAAGACTTCCCTTATCGTGGGCGATTCCGACATGAAGGTGACGGCCAACTCGCAGGTCGTCATCATCACTGCGGGGGCCGCGCAAAAGCCGGGCCAGACGCGTCTGGATTTGGCCGGGATCAACTCGAAAATCATCTCGGGAATGATGCCCGACCTCGTCCGTCTCTCCCCTTCGGCGATCTTCGTGATCGTCACCAATCCGGCAGACGTAATGACGGTCGTCGCACAGAAAACCTCGGGGCTCCCAGCCAACCGTGTGTTCTCCACCGGGACGCTGCTGGACACCTCCCGCCTGCGGCAGAAAATCGGCTCGTACGTCGGCATTTCGCTGGAGAACATTCACGCGAACGTCGTCGGCGAGCACGGCGACTCGGAATTCCCGCTGTGGTCGAGCGCCGAGATCACGTCGATCCCGATCCGCCAGTGGCGCGACGAGCAAGGCAAGATCGTTTTCACCGACGAGGTGCTGGCCGACATCAAAGATCAGACGGTCAACGCGGCCTACTCCATCATCGAGGGCAAGGGTGCGACGAACTACGCAATCGGCCTGTCGGCCGCCCGCCTGGTCGAAGCCATCATGGGCGAGCAAGGCCGCATCTTCCCGCTGTCTTCGGTGCTCGACAACTACCACGGCATCTCCGGGGTGGCGCTGTCGGTTCCGTGCCTGGTCGGCCAGGACGGCATCAAGCGAGTACTGGACGTCCCCATGAACGACGCCGAACTAGCGGAACTCAAAAAGAGCGCAGCCACCATCAGCGAAACGGTAAAGGCCCTGGGTTACTAGGGGTTTACTAAAAGGAACCGTCCCTACTGGTAAAGCCTTTACCAGTAGGGACGGTTCCTTTTGGTAAACCCGCAGCTACTACCTGTACAAGGCCTCACGATTACCTACACTCAACTTCAATACAGGATACACAAGCAGCACGCACATTGTCCCGATGCAAACCGCAAAGACGCAGCCAGACGGGAAAATATTCACGCACGCAGCGCTGATGCCGATAACTACGAATGAAACCAAGCTGGACAGAGCGTTGATCGCGGACATGAAACTTGAAATTATTTGGGTAGAAACAGTAGTCTGTATTCTGAACTCCACTTGTTGGATTATGAGCCATACCACTATCGGCGCAACAAGAATTAGCCCAATCTGCGGCAGGCACCCACCCACAATCGCAGCTACTGCGCCGACAAGTAATATCCCGATTGCCGAGAACCAATGCGCTATCCGAAATCGCACCCTGGGCGAGATTGCCGCAGTGACGACAGTAATCAGCTGCGAGTACACGAAAAACAAGGCGTTGGATGAGTCTGGCACCTCGTACTCATCAAAGACGAATTGCCAAAGCTGGAAATATGCAGTCAAACCGACAGTGCTAACACATGCGAGACACGCCAGTACTCTAAGCTCCCTATCCCGAACCGCACCTAAGAACTCCTTAACAACTCCGGCAATTGGCAAGCCCCCAACCGCAACATCTCGCTTCACTTCAACTGGGGTTCGCGGCAGCGTCAAAAGCCCGAATACCACGGAGAATGCCAGCAAGGACAGAGATACAACGTAGACACCCACCCCCACCTGCGGGAACAGCACATACCCTAAGGCGGCAGCCGTAATGCTCGCAATCGGGGAAATGGCTTTGTTGATGGAATAGAATCTCTTAAGGCGCTCTGGTTGACTACGCAAATGAGCAATGAAATACAAATCCATCGTCGAGCTTCTGGCGGCATCTCCTATGCCATACAAAACCCAGGCCAGGCACATAAGTGGGAAGGAAACGCAGGAATATATAACCCAATAGGCGACAGCAGTCACTCCTATCCCGGTGCAAAACATCTGCTTCTTCCCAAGGCTATCAGCTAGAACACCAGAGGGGAACTCACAGACGAACGAAACCAGCATAAAGAGCAATTGAACAACCAATATCTCTGAGTATGCCAATCCTCTCGCATGCAGTATCGGCGTTAGGAATGCCTGCGGTAAAGCGATGCCACCAATCGACAAGAACAGACAAGTATAGTATGCAATCAAACCCTTCAATCCTCTGAGCCCCTATCTAAATATGCTGAAGGCGTTGAGGGAGGCAATGCCTCCCCCAACTATTACTTACGAGCAACCGCCAAAGCCGCCCAAGGCAATCTCCGTCTGCACAGTTGTATCCAACAGGACGACAGTCCCGGTCTTTGTTGTCGTATCCATAATTTCACCTCCTTCCATTCTTCGTGAGTGCCTAACTCACAACCATGCCGCCTGCATACACATCCAAGTAGTGCTCAAATATCTCTTCGACCGCGAAACTCGATTTTGACTCAACCTCACTTGGAAATATAGGCGCAACCGAAAAGCAGGCATCGACATAATCCAACAAATCAACAAGTTTATCGGGATACGATCCGTTAGGTAGTTTCTCATCGACCCAGCTCAGTACCTTATCAACCTCCAGGTTCAACGCCCGAAGGGCTGGCGTGCGCTCAACCATCTCCGAGCAACATCGCCTGACCGAGTGCTTACTTGGTTCCCGTAGCCGAAGAACACTCAACCTCCGCATGAACGCCTTATCCCGGGCTATGCAGGCAAACTCTTCGTTGGTTGTGGCCCCGATAAGAGCCACAGATCTCCCAACAATCCATGTCTTCAACTGATCAAGGGCAGACATACTGCCTCTAGAAGCACCGATATCTGCCAACGAATGTATCTCATCTACGAACAACATTCCTCCGATCGCCTCCATGGAAGCCATCACAGCATCCAGGCGCTCTTCGAGCTGCCCGCGATAAGATGTACCCGAGACAAGCCCCGCGACATCTAAACGGTAGATTGGCCTCTTCTCAGGTGCATAGAAAGCGTATTGAGCAACGAGCGTACTCTTTCCAACACCGGGTGCACCAACAATTACAACATTTGGTTTCTCACGCCTATTGCACAGCACGTTGAGCTCAGCAAGAGGCCCCCTCATAACAACCTCACGAACAGCAGGTTTTGGTAAAGGGTAACAAAACTCAGGCACTACCTTGGCGTCGCATGCATCTACATGTCCTGCTGCAACGTTACTCCTTCTATTCTCAAAGATCATGCGAATCGAGTGTCCAATCCTGAGTGTCAACCGTGATCGTTTTTTCGAGAACAAAAGGAGGCGTTATTCCGGTCAAGAATTTCAGGGCCTCCACTGCCCCCATTTTTGCTGCGAGACCGTTATAGGGATCCATGATATTTGCCTCAAATCTAGCGTTGATTTCTGCTACCTCCGGATCCCAGAAGTCTCCAGCACTCTCCGGAATCATCTCTGCGTAGCTCTTTGTTCTTCCCGGAATCACTAAGGGGCCAACTGTCACTTTTGTGCCACCGTGTGGATAAACATACATGGATGGCACCCGCGATTTGCCAGCTGCCCCGTCCACCCAATGGCAAATCCTTCCCCTAGGAGTGTCTGCGTTCAATATCACTAGCGAAATATGGCCAAGCTTAGTCTGCGTCTCCCTAATCACCTCTTGCATTTTTTCTTCAGAGTCGATAAGGCACTCAACAGCATTCACTACCATCGAGGGGTTGCGCCGCAATATCTCGGCCTTTGCTATATCAACCTTTGCCGTACCCACTTCAGCTTCAGTATATAGAACCTGCCTCGAAGTGTTACTAAGTTCAATCAGGTCGTGATCAACAAGTGTCATCTTGCCAACTCCAACCATTGCGAGGGTCAACGCCATATAGCCGCCAACACCCCCGACACCAATCTGAAGAACATGAGATTCCAGAAGTCTCCGTTGCATTTCGCAGGCCACCTGCATATCACCACCGACAGCCTCAGAAAGGTATTTCAACTGCCGATCCCACTTTTGAGCTGCCCTCCCACTCAATGCTGAATCAACCCGTGCGCTCTCATATTGCAAGTAGTTATTAGCTATCGCAAAATTGAGAACGTCATATACATCACCTGCAGACATGCTTTCTGACTCACATAAGAAATCCCTGAGCTCACCCACGGTCCTAGTGCCATCCACCGAACGCAAAACGCGCAAAACCAGCTGATAGTCACCTCCCAAAGTTAACGAAGGCTTCCCATTCACAGCAAGCGCTACTCCACCGTCCACTAAACAAGCACGCAGAGAATAGTTCTGACGAAGTACCGCCATGTCATCAATCATTCTTTCCTGTATCCTCCTTGACTATTCAGCCGCCGTGGGGGGCGTGATCCGGCCCTTCAATCTACTCTAGTTAGCTACGCACGTCAATACCTTCACCTTTACACTCGCGCTGTATGGTTCTCTCTAGAAAATCCGAGCCTACCACGTCGGTATCGGATGTCAACGTGCTTTCTATCATACGGCATAAGTTGACTATCTCGGCATCGCCTTCCACAATCTAACCTGCGCGAATCCCGGATCTAACCGCTGAAGCGCGTCAATCTAAGTGTTCGGACCTTCGGATCTAAGTGATGAGCCGATGACTAGTCATTTGCCTTGTGGTCGAGATCGCCGCCCAGGTCGGCTACGACGACCAGTTCTACTTCTCCCGCCAGTTCAAGCAAGTTAGCGGCCTAAGCCCGCGGGCATACCGGTTGGAGCAGTAAGCTGAAGGCTCCACGTTACAAACCGAGGGGCCGCCTGGGATCATTCCCAAGCGGCCCCTTCGGCTATTTGCGCTAGCGGCAGCTGTGTTAGCGGCAGCAGCGGCCTCTGCCGCGGCCTCCATGTCCGCCATGTCCGCCACAGCCGCAGCCGCGTCCGCGTCCATGCCCGTGGCCCTCGTGCCCGTGGTGGCGCCAGAATTCGTCGATGCGCTCCTTGCGCTCTTCAGAGTCTTCGCCGAGCTTGGCTTCTAGGTTGGTGATGAGCTTTCCCAGCAGTTCCGAGAAGGTCTCGACCTCCTCGTCGCTGAGTGCCTCCAGCAGCCCGGCCACGGCGTCGTCGCGTTCTTCTGCGGCGGCTTCGGCTGCCTCGCGCCCGGCATCGGTGAGCTTGACGATCACCTGTCTGCGGTCGCCCTCGGATGCGATCTTTTCGACAAAGCCCTTGGCTTCGAGCTTTGCGACGATCTCAGCGACGGCCTGTTTGGTCAGGCCGAGCACGAGCGCGAGATCCTTCTGTGCCACTTCGGGGGTGAGGCGCAGCAGCGCGAGAACTCGTCCCTGCCCGCGGCTGCGATCGGCCCACGGCCCGCGGCCTCGTCCGTCAGGCCGGGCTCCCGGACGCCCTTCAGGCCCAGGGCCGGGAACTCCTGGCTCGGGACGCCCATCGGCGGCTGGCCCGGGACGCCCAGGCCGTCCGTGCGGCCCGCGTCCGCCCCGAAAAGCCTGGCGGCGCAAAAGCCCTTGTAGTTGCATCAGCTGTTCGACGACAGCCGTTCGATTCATAGTGTTTTCCATGATTTGCTCCTATGCGAGTAGTTCTAGTTAGTCAGGTACCTGACGACTAGTATGCACGAGCATTCCAAAAAAGACAAGTACTTGACGATTTTAGGCATTAGCCCCACGCTGCGCACAGCCGCCGCGCGGCTTCGGCCAGGTCAGCCTCCCCCATTCCGGCGTAGCCGACCAGCACCGTGTGGGTTTCGGGCGGCGTCGATTCGTACTTGCTTGTCAACGGATAGACTCCGACGCCCTGGGCACGGGCACGTTCGACCATCTTAGTTTCAGCTAGCTCCGGCATGGTGAGCAGTAGGTGCAGCCCGGAGCGTTTGCCCCTGATCTCCAACCGCTCCCCCAGAGGGGCTAGACCGGAGACCAGCACATCCCGACGCCCCCGATAAATCACCTTCATCTTGGCCAGATGCCGCTCGTAGTGGCCGCGTTCGATGAAACTCGCGAGCGTCAGTTGTTCGAGCTCGGAGACTGTGCACGAGTATGCCGAGAGCCGTTCGCGCGAGCGCTCCAACAGCTCGTCGGGCAACACCAGGTAGGCGATGCGCAGCGAGGGTGCGAGGGTCTTGCCGAACGAGTTCATGTAGATCACCCGCTCGGAATCGAGCGATTTCAGCGCCGGTATGGGCTTGAGTTCGTGGCGGAACTCGGAGTCGAAATCGTCCTCGATGACGTATCCGCTTTTGTTGGCTGCCCATTCCAGCAGCTGACGCCGACGCCCGATACTCATCACCGCAGATGTAGGGAATTGATTCGACGGAGTGACGAACACAGCGCTCGCCGAATGCCGCCCCAACGCATCCACGTCCAGACCGCCGTCATCGACACCGATGGGAACCGCAGGTACGCCGCGCCCGGCCAACACCCGTCGGATCTGTCCGTAGCCGGGATTCTCATATCCGAAGACGGCCCCCGGCAGCAGCTCGGCAATCCCGCCGATCAGGTACTCGGTTCCGGCCCCGACGACGATCTGGTCAGGCCGAGCCGCCACTCCCCGATACTCGCGCAGGTAGCGGGCAATCTGCGTTCGCAGCTCTAAATCCCCTTGTGGGTGGATGGCCGAGAGGATGCGCGCTCCGTCGTCGCGGATGCGTTCGCGCACCAGGCGCGACCACACCGAATAGGGGAAATGCTCGGTGTCCACCGCGTTGGTGGCCAGGTCGAAGGGAGGCGGGGGCTCGCGTCGATCCTGAAGTGCGGCGGGAACGCCGGAACCCAGACTCGGCGGAACAGAATCCAAAGCCGCTCGCGGAACCGCAACAGGGGCGTCCTCCACGAAATACCCCCGGCGCTCGGCGGTGCGGATGTAACCCTCGGAGAGCAGCTGCGTATACGCATTCTCGACGGTGAACTGCGAAATCTGCAGATGCTCGGCCAGCCGGCGCTTGGAGGGCAGTTTCTCGCCGGGTGCGAACTCCCCCGATTCGATTCCCTCGCGGATTCGGCGGTAAAGCTGCAGGTACAAGGGGGTTTTCGAGCGGGCGAAAGACATGGAGAACAACAGCGCCTCCCCTCCGCCAAAACTGGCATGGGTCAAACTCATCAAACTGGCTATGGCAAACCTACCAGATTGGGGCTTGGATGGTGCCTGCCGCCGGACGCGCACCGGTCTTAGGTCAACTTTGCATCGCCTCATTGGCCCTTTCGAGACCTGATGGCCCAAAGCGCCGGAACCTGGATCGGCGTCCAAGAAATGCACCTGGGCGTGGGGTTGCCCCCGCGCGATTGAGAAAGAGGAACATGCCCAACGAAAGATACGAACTGAACAAGAACCTGGCCCAAATGCTCAAGGGCGGCGTGATCATGGACGTCACCACGCCTGAGCAAGCCAAGATCGCCGAGGCTGCCGGAGCCTGCGCTGTGATGGCGCTTGAGCGCATTCCTGCCGACATTCGGGCAGCCGGAGGGGTCTCGCGCATGAGCGACCCGGGGATGATTCGCGGAATCCAAGAGGCCGTTTCGATTCCGGTGATGGCCAAGGTTCGCATCGGTCACTTCGCCGAGGCCCAGGTACTGCAGGCGATCGAAATCGACTTCATCGACGAATCCGAGGTGCTCTCCCCCGCCGACGACACCTACCACATCGACAAGCACGCCTTCCAGGTGCCGTTCGTGTGCGGGGCGCGCGATCTGGGCGAGGCGCTGCGCCGCATCGCCGAGGGGGCGGCGATGATCCGCACCAAGGGCGAGCCCGGTACTGGGGACGTCATCCAGGCGGTTCGGCATCTGCGCAAGATAAACGGCCAAATCCGTGCGCTCACCTCCCTTGCCGACGACGAACTATACGAGGCCGCGAAACAGCTCGGTGCCCCGGTGGATTTGGTGAAGTCGGTGGCGAAGAGCGGGAAGCTGCCGGTGGTGAACTTTGCTGCGGGCGGCGTGGCCACTCCCGCCGATGCGGCCTTGCTCATGCAGCTGGGCGCCGAGGGCGTCTTCGTCGGTTCTGGGATTTTCAAGTCCGGTGATCCGGCCAAGCGCGCGGCGGCCATCGTACAGGCGGTTACCAACTACACGGATGCAGCGCTCATCGCCAAACTGTCCGAAAACCTCGGCGAGGCGATGGTCGGCATCAACGCCGAGGAGATCGACATAATCATGGAAGAGCGCGGCAAATGAGCGCAAAACCCGTAGTGATCGGCGTATTGGCCCTGCAAGGGGCCTTCGCCGAACACCAGGCATCCTTATCTCGTTTGGGAGCAGCATCTATCCAGGTTCGGCAGCTGACCGATCTGGACGGCATCGACGGCCTGGTGATCCCCGGCGGCGAAAGCACGGTGATGGGCAAGCTGCTGGACGACCTGGGCATGAGGGAAGAACTTCTCGCCCGCATTCAAGACGGCCTGCCGGTATTGGCGACCTGCGCTGGGTTGATCCTGCTCTCTCAACGGGTGGAGAACAAGGCTTTACCAAAAGGAACCGTCCCCATTGGTAAAGCCGAACCTGGCCCGCTGCCGGTGCTGGACGTCACCACCCGCCGCAACGCGTACGGCCGCCAGCTCGGCAGCTTCAACACGCGCGGGGATTTCGTCTCAGAAGAGATCGAGATGGTCTTTATCCGGGCCCCGTATGTAGAGGAGGTCGGCCCGGGCGTAGAAGTGCTGAGCGTCACCGACGACAAGATCACGGCCGTCCGCCAGGGAAACGTGCTTGCCACGGCCTTCCACCCCGAACTTACGGACGACCTCACCGTCCACGGCACATTTCTCAAAAC
>JAISTE010000127.1 GCA_031272825.1 Propionibacteriaceae bacterium
TGGGAACTGATCGCCTACACCATCTGCGGCATCTTCACCGGCTTCTCCGCCATCATCATGAGCGCCTACCTGAACTCGGTTCCCCCGGGCACCGGCCAGTCCTATGAAATGTACGCCATTGCGGCTGCGGTCATCGGCGGCACCTCGCTTCGCGGCGGCCGCGCCTCGATCTTCGGAGCGGTGATCGGCGCACTCACCATCCGCACCATCTACAACGGCTTCACCATCCTGGGCTTCGAGGATGCCTGGCAGAAGGTCGTTCTCGGCCTGGTGATCCTGCTCGCAGTCTTCATCGACATCCGCCGACGCGGCGGCGAAGAGTAAGCCAAAGCTTCAACAAAACCCACAAATATGAAAAACAACTAGGAGGAACTAGTGAAGAAGATTCTTATCGGAGCGGTCGCGCTGACCTCGGTGTTCGCGCTCAGCGCCTGCAGCTCGGGTACGTCAAACAACTCCGGCGGCACTGACAACAGCGCAGCAGCCGGTGGAGAAACCATCGCCCTGGTCGCAAAGGCCGACTCGTCCGACTACTGGACCGCAGTCAAGGAAGGTGCTGAGAAGGCCGGTCAGGAACTCGGCGTCAACATCAGCTGGGTTGGCCCGGCCACCGAGACCGAGCCTGAGAAGCAGCTGCAGCAGCTCGAAGCCGCCATCACCGCCAAGCCGATCGGCATCGCCTACGCGCCCCAGGACGGCGCCCAAGCTCAGGCCCCCGAATATCTCGACAAGGCCAAGGCGGCCAACATCAACGTCGTCGCCTTCGACACCCCTGTGGCGAACTCCGACGTCCCGATCGCGACCATCGCCTCTGACAACAAGCAGATTGGCGCTATGGCCGCAGACCACATGATCGAGCTGACGGGCGGCAAGGGCACCATCGGCGTGGTCGCACACGGCGAGGTCGGCACCGCCGCGGATCGCCGCGACGGCTTCCTGGAAGAGATCAAGGCCAAGGCCCCCGATATGACCGTGCTGCCGGTGCAGAACGGCAACTCCGACCAGGCAGAATCGCGCACCAAGGCCTCGGGCATGCTGACCTCTAACCCCGACCTGGTGGGTATGTTCGGCACCGACGACGACTCCGTCATCGCCATCGCCGACGAGGTCGCCGCCAAGGGCTCCAAGGCCGTTGTAATCGGCGTCGATGCCTCCCCGGACGAGATCTCCCTGGTCAAGGAGGGCAAGATCACCGGCGGCATCACCCAGAACCCCGGCGGCATCGGCTACCAGGCCGTGAAGACGCTCTACGACGCGTACAAGGGCACGATGCCGACCGAGAAGAACATCGTCTCCCCGGCTGTGTGGTACACCAAGGACAACCTCGATTCTCCCGAGGTCAAGGAAGTCATCAAGGACTAGCTCATACGGTGAATGGCCCCACGCAAGCGGGGCCATTCGCTGTCTTTGGGCAATCGCCGTGCGTCATTTAGCGCGCAGTCGCAGAATCTCGATAACGAGATTGGGTAAGTAGATCCTGCGACTTCGCGCAGGATGACGAGGAAGAGATGAAGCAGGATGACGAGGAAGAAAAGAGCCCCAAGAACGTCCCAACTCGGCTTGATTGTTCTATTGTAAAGACATATGCTTGTCTCATCGTCTAAGGAGTGAAATGTCAGATTGGTACTTCCCCGCCGGATCGACGGCCAGCGCAGGTTGGTCTACGCTCGTCGATTCGGAGATTCCCGGGTGGGTCTACACGGGCGTTCGCACGGCTGAGCTGAGCGATGGCCGCGAGATCAGCCTGGATGCCCTGCCGTTCGAACACATCGTCTTGCCGCTCGCCGGATCTTTCCAGGTGGACGTCGAAGGCAAAACCTTCGAGCTCAAGGGCCGTCCGAACGTGTGGTCGGGGACAACCGACCTGGTCTACGTCGGCCCGAAGACGGCATTCACGGTTCGCGGCGATGGCCGCTTCGCCGTGTGCTCGGCCAAGACCGATACGCCCCGCGAGGCCTTCTACCAGGCCGCCGAGGTCACGCCGATCGAAAACCGGGGCACCGGGAACATGAGCCGCGAGGTGCGCAACTTCGGCACCCCCGGTGTGCTGGAGGCCGGTTCCATCATCGCCTGCGAAGTGCTCACCCCCGCGGGTAACTGGTCGAGCTACCCGCCCCACAAGCACGACGAGGAGCTGGAGGGCATCGAGACCCAGCTCGAGGAGATCTACTACTTCGAGCTGCGCACCAACTCCGAGGGCGCACCCGAGCCCGAGCGCTCGGCACCGCTGGGCTACCAGCGGGTGAGCGCCTCTGACTCGCGCGAGATCGACGTCCTGGCTGAAGTCCATGACCGCGACACCGTGCTGGTGCCGTTCGGCTGGCACGGGCCATCGATGGCCGCGCCCGGCTACGACATGTACTACCTGAACGTGATGAGCGGGCCCGGACGGGAGCGGGCCTGGCGGATCACTGACCATCCCGACCAAACCTGGCTCAGGTCGATCTGGCCGACCCAGGACGTCGACCCAAGACTCCCATTCAACTGACACCCAACTGAGAAAGAAGAAAATGTACACAGTAAACCACTGGATCGACGGCAAAGAGTACGCCGTCGGAACCAAGACGTCCCCGATTTACAACCCCGGTACCGGCGAGAAGATCGGCGAGGTTCTCAACGCTGACGAGGCCACCGTCGACATGGCCGTCGCCAACGCCAAGGAGGCCTTCAAGACCTGGTCGCAGGTTTCCTTCGGCAAGCGCACCGCGATCATGTTCAAGTTCCGCGAGCTGCTCACCGCCGCCACCGACGAGCTGGCCGAGATTGTCTCCCGCGAGCACGGCAAGGTTCTCAACGACGCCGCCGGTGAAATTGGCCGCGGCCTGGACGTCGTCGAATATGTCTGTGGCATTCCCCAGCTTCTCAAGGGCGAATACACCATGCAGGCTTCCTCGAACCTGGATGTTTACTCCTTCCGCGAGCCGCTGGGCGTCTGCGGCGGCGTGACCCCGTTCAACTTCCCGGTGATGTGCCCGATGTGGATGGCCCCCGTCGCCATCGCCTGCGGCAACACCTTCGTTCTTAAGCCCGCCAAGGCCGACCCGTCCGCAGCGCTGTTCATCGCGAAATTGTGGAAAGAGGCCGGGCTGCCCGACGGCGTGTTCAACATCGTTAACGGCGACCGGGTCACGGTGAAAGCCCTGGAGACCCATCCGGACATCAAGTCCATGTCCTTCGT
>JAISTE010000168.1 GCA_031272825.1 Propionibacteriaceae bacterium
CATCCTGCGCCACGCGTTCAACTCTGTCGTCATCCTGCGCCACGCGTTCAGCTCTCTCGTCATCCTGCGCGAGCGCAGCGAAGTCGCAGGATCTAACCCGGGGCAGGGTGACGGAGAACGGGCTCCCAGCGAACTACAAAAATCTGCACAGGCCCGACTTAGACGTTAATTGCTGTAATTCTCTTTCGTCGTCGTAGTAGCACCTGTGGAAACTGTGGAGAACCTGGGAAATTGCTTGTAACGGCGCTCAAACGGCCTTCCCAGGGCCTGTGGAAAACCGGGGTTCGGGTTGTGGACAAATTGTTTGCAAAGCCCGGAAATCGGCGAATATCCACAGTCGAGGCGGCTTGTTCACAGGGTTTTCCACAGATTTTCGCCTCGATCCACGCGCTCAGCCTGTGGATAAAATCACAAGAAATTTGTGATTCAGGCTCGGCGCAAGAAGGTACGACAAAGAACCCGGCGGCACTCGCCGCACGCCGGGGAGGCATCCGAACAGCTAGTGCCGCGAGGCCTGCCGGATGGAGTTTGTCAGCTCGGTCACCTGGTCGTACAGATCGCGGCGCTCAGACAGGAGCTTCTTGATCTTGCGTTCGGCGTGGATGACGGTCGTGTGGTCGCGGCCGCCGAACGCGTTGCCGATGATCGGGTATGACAAGGAGGTCAGCTCGCGCGAAAGATACATGGCCACCTGGCGGGCCGTGGCGATGGTCTGCGTGCGATCCTTAGATAACAAGGTGTCGAGGTCGATGCCGTAGTAATCAGCCACTTGCTGCTGAATCAGCTCGGGTGTGACGACGGACTGGGAGTCGGCCGTCACTAAATCTTCGAGCACGTGCTCGGCCAAGGACAGGGTTAGGGGCTGGTTTTGCAAGTTCGCGTAGGCGGTGACGCGGATCAGCGCGCCCTCCAGCTCGCGGATGTTGGTCTGCACCCGCGATGCGATGAACTCCAGCACGTCGTTGCCGACCTCCAGGTGATCGCTCGTCACCCGCTTGCGCAGGATCGCCGTGCGGGTTTCGATCGACGGCGGTTGGACGTCGGCCATCAAACCCCATTCGAACCGCGAACGCAGGCGCGGCTCCAGCTTGGTGAGGGCCTGCGGGGGTCGATCGGAGGTGATGACGATCTGCTTTTGCGCGTTGTGCAGCACGTTGAAGATGTGGAAGAACTCGTCCTGGGTCTGCTCGGCGCGCTCGATGAACTGAATATCGTCGATGAGCAGGACGTCGACGTTCTCGCGGTAGGCCCTGCGGAACTCGGCCATCTGGGTGGTCTGCACCGAGTTGATGAACTCGTTCATCATCTCCTCGGTTGAGACGTATTTGACGCGCAACTGCGGCGAGTAGTCGATGATGTAGTGGCCGATGGCGTGCAGCAGGTGGGTCTTGCCCAGCCCAGAATCGCCGTAGATCAACAAGGGGTTGAATGCGGCGCCGGGATTTTCGGCGACGGCGATGGCGGTGGCGTGCGGGAAGCGGTTGGATTCACCGACGACGAAGGTGTCGAAGGTGTAGCGGGGGTTGAGTTGGGCCTGCGCGGGGTTGGGTTGGACCACTTCGAGTCGGGGAGGTTCGTCGGTGAACTTATCCACTTCCTCGGCAGGGGAAGAATCGTCGGGGGTGAAGGTCACGTTTTCTAGCTCGGGGTCGATGTTGATCGCCATCGTGATCGGACGACCGAAGTACTCGCCGAGCAGCTCCTCGACGTTGCCCTTCATCTTCTGCTCGACCATGTCTCTGGTGAACGTGTTGGGCACATCCAATATGAGCAACGAATCGTGCAGTGCTACAGGCTTTGCGCTTTGTAGCCATGAGCTTTCGAACACCGACAGCTTGGACAGCACGTAGTGCCAAGCATCGGTATGATCTGTGACGCCGCTAGTCAAAATAGACCCCCGTTTCGCGACCGGCGCCCCCACGACACCGGAAGTTATCCACAAGGGATAACTAAAACACCAAACGCGCCGTCTACGCAAGCGAATCCTGAAATTCGCCCAAGAAACCGGCGTGTCGGCTGGACATTTGCCCTCATAGAGCATAGGGGTGTGGGCAAAATTCCCGCAGGGTCTCTCCCTGGTTTGAGATGTTCAGGCGGGTTAGGAGCTGTGGACAACGGCCGTCGAGAACGGGGTTAATTTGTCCACAGGGGTGCCCAGCGCGTAACCTTGGGAGGTCGCCCATGCGACGCGTGCATCCTCAGTGGGTGTACTAGTTCCGAAACAACGACATTGGAGCAGCGTGACAAAGCGCACATTTCAGCCGAGCAACCGTCGCCGGAGCCGTACCCACGGCTTCCGCCTACGCATGCGCACCCGTGCCGGGCGCGCCATCATTTCCGCCCGCCGCCGCCGCGGCCGCGTCCGTCTGGCTGGCTAACACCGGGTGCTGCCCAGAGCCAACCGGGTAAGGGACGCCCAGACATTCCGGCACACGATGCGCGGGGCCAAGGCCAACCGCGAGGCGATCGTCGTCTACGCAAGGCCAAAGGCCGAGCCGCCGTCGCGGGCCGGATTCGTTGTCAGCAAGAAGGTGGGGAACGCCGTGGAACGCAACCGCGTAAAGCGCAGGCTGCGACACCTCGCAGCACCCATACTGGCCGCGTCCCCAGTTCCTGTCGACATCGTCGTCAGAGCCCTGCCCGGGGCGCTCAAATCTGATCTCGACGCCCAACTCGCTTCGGGCGTCGACGCTTGTTATCGGAAGTTGGGCATATGAAACACTTGCTCACCGGCTTTATACGGCTGTGGCGCAGATTCATCTCGCCGCTGTACGGAGACGTGTGCAAGTTCTACCCGACCTGCTCGGCCTACGGGCTCGAAGCAGTGGAGAGGTTCGGTGCGCTCAAGGGTTCATGGTTGACCCTGAGAAGAATTTTGAGATGCCACCCGTGGTCCGACGGGGGCTACGACCCTGTTCCTGGGATGGAGCCGAGAGCCGAACTCACCACCCATAAACTTAGACCGCTGAAGGGGAACGCATGATTCCATTGGACCTGTGGGGCGACTTGGGTGGGTTTTTTAACACCCTGATGCAGCCCATCTACTGGGTGATCTCGGGCGTGCTCGTCGGATTCCACCACATGCTCGCCACCATCTTGGGCAAGGATTCGGGCTGGACCTGGGCACTGTCCATCGTTCTGTTGACGATGCTGACCCGTGCCTGCCTGATCCCGCTGTTCGTCAAGCAGATCAACTCGATGCGGGGCATGCAGCTGCTCGGCCCTAAGCTCAAAGAGCTGCAGGACAAGTACAAGGACGACCGCGAGAAGCTGGGCCAGGAAACGATGAACCTGTACCAGCAAGAGGGCATCAACCCGATGGCCTCCTGCCTGCCGATCCTGTGCCAGTCCCCCGTGTTCATCGGCTTGTATTGGGTGCTCTACGGCGCGATCAACAATCAGCCCACCGGCTGGTGGATGCAGCAGGATGCCTCGCTGGTGCCGTCGCTGAAAAACGCGACGATCTTCGGGGCGCCGATCTCCTCGCGGTTCGCGGCGATCTTCTCGGATCATGCTTGGACCGCCGTGCAGACGGTGACCGTGGTGATGATCGTCATCATGTGTTTCTCCTTGTTCTGGCAGCAATTCCACCTGTCGCGTAAGAACATGCCCCCGTCCGCGCTGGAAGGCCCGATGGCCCAACAGCAAAAGATCATGATCTTCGTCTTCCCGCTGATGTACGCCTTCATGGGGACGAACATCCCGCTCGGCGTCCTCATCTACTGGATGACGACCAACCTGTGGACCTTGTGCCAGCAGACAATTCTGATCCGTAACAACCCGACGCCCGGAACCCCGGCGTTCCTGGATTGGGAAGAGCGGATGCGCAAGCAGGGCAAGGATCCCGACGAGATTCTGAAGCGCAGACAAGATAAGCTCGATGCCAAGCGCAAGAAGAAGGTGGCTAAGAAGACCGCCGCGGGGAAGCTGCCCCCGCAAGCTGAGCCGAAGAAGCCGACTGGCCCCGTTGGGCCTAGCGGGAAGCCGGTGGTTCAGCGTCAGCAGCACAAGAAGCAAACCAGGGCACAACGGAAGAAGTCCTGATAAGGAGGAAATATGAGTGAGGAAGTCACCCTCGTCGAGGAGGCCCCCGTCAAAGACAAGGAGGCCGAACTCGAAAACGAAGGCGAAGTCGCTGCTGATTATCTCGAAGAGCTGCTCGACATCGCCGACCTGGACGGCGACATCGACACCTA